>DSCZ01000097.1 GCA_011048855.1 Desulfobacteraceae bacterium
CTGTGGGAGACCACCAGCCTTTCATTCAACAACCCGGCGCTTTCCCTTTCCATCAAGCGATCACGCTGAAACAGCCTTTCCTCCCCGTAGGACCAGAACCACCGGTTGACGCCACCGTATACGGCCGCAGCATGATCCTGCATCCCGCAGAAGCCGCCGCTCAGGGAATCTTCGAGAACAAAGGCCAGCCGAAGAATTTCGGCACGGGACCTTTCAACTCCGGTAAAACTTTTCTCCAGATGTGAAAGCGCCCGCAACAAGGCCACGAGCGCAGTGCTCGATCCGCCCAGTGCGGCCTGAACCGGAGAGCCGCTTTCTATCCTGATCTGCAGGCCGTGAAAACCGAAGTGAGAAACGGCGGCGAAAAACAACCCGAAACGGGAATCAAAAGGGATGGAATCAACCTGTGCCGATTCCGACTCACGAAATCCGGACGATGAAACCTTTATCGATCCTGCTTCGTACGGAAGCAGCCTGACGCACGTTCTTAAATCAAGGGCAATATTTACGGTGGAGGGAAGCTCGCTTCGACAGGGCAGCGCAAAAGCCCTGATATCCCATGTGCCCCCCGCATCGATCCTGCACGGCGCGGAAGCGGAGACAGGGTCTTTTGTCAGGCTCTGTTCCGCGGATGTCCAACCTCTCATCATCCACCGCCCTCATCCGCACCGGGTTCTAAATAAATTTTTACAGAATCAAGACAGCATAATTCCTTGTTCAACCTGACGTTACCTCTTTCAAAATATCGATACTCTGAAGAGCCATCCCCGAACCCCTTACAACAGCGGTTAACGGATCTTCAGCAATGGTAATAGGAATCTTTGTCTCTTCCCGGAGCAAAACATCCAGGTTTTTTAGAAGCGCGCCCCCGCCGGTAAGAACGATCCCACTGTCTACTGTATCGGCCGCAAGCTCCGGAGGCATCTGCTCGAGCGCGCTCCGCACGACTTCAACGACTGTTTTCACCTGCTCGGATATAGCTTCCCGTACTTCGTCCGAATCGATCGACAGAATCTTCGGTATGCCGGTCACGAGGTCCCTGCCCTTGACTTCTATCGTTTCGGTCGTCTCCCCCGGATATGCATTTCCAATCGTATTTTTTATGATCTCGGCGCTGCTCAGGCCGATCAAAAGGTTGTAAACACGTTTGATGTACTGCAGGATGGCCTCATCCATCTTGTCGCCGGCGACCCTCACGGACTTGCTGTAAACGATGCCGGCAAGGGATATAACCGCGACTTCGGTGGTCCCTCCCCCGATATCCACCACCATGTTTGCCGTAGGTTCGGTAACCGGCAGATTTGCACCGATTGCGGCGGCCATCGGCTCTTCGATCAGAAATACTTCCCTGGCGCCGGCCGACTCGGCGGACTCCCGCACGGCTTTTTTTTCCACATTCGTGATACCGCTGGGAACGCATATTATGATACGGGGGCGGACCATCCGCCCCCTTTTATGGGCTTTTGTGATAAAATGCCGCAGCATCGCCTCGGTGATTTCAAAATCTGCAATCACCCCTTCTTTCATCGGCCTGATCGCGACGATATTCCCCGGAGTACGCCCGACCATCATCTTGGCTTCTTTTCCAACGGCCAGCAGCTTGTTCTTCCCCCGGCCATCCTTCCTGATCGCCACCACCGACGGCTCGTTCAATACAATGCCCTTCCCCTTCACATAGACGCAGGTATTGGCGGTCCCGAGATCAATGGCCAGATCTGTTGAAAACAGACCGAAAATAGGATCTAAAAGCATATCTCCCTACCCATTACACATGAGCCGGATTCCCATGAATCACAGCCCGGTTATTCCCATGCACCGAAATTATTCCAGAAATCCCGATCTTTCTCTTTCCAGCCCGGTCCGAACTTCTTTTCGCAATACCTTTCACTCAGCCTTTCGAGCCATCGCCACCAGGTATGTTTTCCCTTAGCCTGCGCCTCGAAAACATCACCTAAAAAATCTTCGATTTCGGACAACTTGTCTTTCGGCACATAGGAAGCGGCGCCCTCCTTGAAGGACTTGACCACGTTATCCGGGCTCAACGCATGTGCGGTCAGCATCACCGCGGTGATACCACGGCGGTTTGCAATATCCAGAAGCTCATAGCCGTCGACACCCATAATATCCAGGATCGCGACATCGTAGTTGCGATTCTCGAGCATTTCCCTGGCCTGTTCAAAGGTCGTCGCTTTTTCAACGGTGCACATGGTAAGGAGATCTTCAAGTGCATCCAGGATGTCCGGTTCATCGTCAACAGCGAGGATTTTTTTACCTTCAAGCGATCTTTCATTGCCCATGTTCTTCCGCCTCCCTTTCTATTTTGAATTTGACTTCAATCATGAAGTGATACTAATACAAATTTACACGCATGAAAATGTAAATATTTTAATCTTGAAGAGTTCGTAAAAAGTAGCATGTCTGCCTTATCGGCGTCGGGGTCGGGATCGGTATCGGGGTCGAAAAGGCCGCCGATCAACGTCCGATACCGATGCCGATAGCGACCCCGACCCCGAGGGACAACGTTGTTTTGACTTTTTACGACGCCGTCATGGTTCCCACCAAAAAGAAGCGAAACCTGGGCTTGAAACAGCGACCCCCTTCTGATATCAGTATTTATTTTTATGAACCGTCCGGACTTATCGGCGGTACAGGCGCTCGCGCAGCACGCTCGGCGCGGAAAACACCACTTCGACGGGGAGGCGGAAGCCGCAATGGCAAAACAAATGAACGGGGCCGATATTCTGGTCAAAAGCCTTGAGGATCTCGGCATCACAAATATATTCGGATACTCCGGGGCAACGATACTACCCGTATTCCATGCCCTCGGAAACAGTTCGATCCATATCACAGTAAACTCAAATGAGCAATCCTGCGCATTTTCCGCGGCCGGTTTTTCCCGGGCGGGAGACAAGGTCGGGATAGCGGTTGTGACATCCGGCCCCGCAATCACCAATACTCTGACCGCGGTGGCCGATTCCAATGCCGATTCGATCCCGATCATAGTTTTTGCCGGGCAGGTTCCTCAGACCAGGCTGGGAACCGATGAATTTCAACACATCAACGTCGAGGGCGTCTTCGCCGATGCCGCGAAAAAAGTCATTCAGGTAAGCGGGAATCAATCCGACATAGAAACCATCGTAAAGGACGCCTACCATTACGCAAAATGCGGGAAACCGGGTCCTGTCGTGATAGATTTCCCCTTCGACGCCCAGCAGCGCCTCGGGTGGTACAGGCAGGTGGATCCGGAAGTCTACAGAAGCAAGTATGACCAGGAGAACCATCTCGGACGCAATCAGTGCAAGCAGTTCTTCAAGCTTCTCAAGAAAGCCAAACGCCCTCTCCTGTACATCGGCGGCGGCCTCAACAGCAAGGAAGCAAGCGAAAAAATCCGGGAGTTCAACCGCATTTTCAACATCCCATCCATAAACAGCCTCATGGGGAAAGGCATCCTGGATGAAAGCCTGGACACCTCTCTGGGAATGCTCGGCATGTACGGAACGCCCTATTCAAATATGGCCATACAGGAGACCGACCTTTTCGTAGCCTTCGGTGTCAGGTGGAACGACCGGGTGGTTCAGAAGGTCGGAGAGGAAGGATTGAACGCGGACATCGCCTACATCGACATCCATGCCGAGAAAGTCCAGGAAGTCAGGGTCACCAGGTATCCGCAGTTCTCTTTTATCGGGGATGCCACAACCGTCCTGCAGGATCTTCTCGATTATGCGAAGGCCGAAAAAATATCTCTCGAAATAAAGGAATGGCAGCAAAAAACGCTTGCGATGAAAAAATCGTGCCCGCTCAATTATCACCGCAATGCACCGAAACTCCAGCAGGCGGAGGTAATCGATCTGCTCGCCGGCTACATCGACGAAAATACAATCGTCACCACCGGCGTCGGAAACCACCAGATGCTGGCAGCCCAGTACCTGAAGACCCATCAGCCGAAATCATTCCTGACCTCCGGTGCCTTCGGAACCATGGGCTTCTGCCTCCCCTGTGCGGTCGGGGCGCATTTCGCGGCTCCGTCGAAAACCGTTGTGGCCATAGACGGAGACAGCTGCATAAAGATGAACATGGGGGAAATCCACACCATCGGGTCTCTGGGGCTTCCCATCAAGGTTCTGCTGCTGAACAACCATGTGGACGGCATGGTGCGGAATATCCAGGCGATCGAATACGGTGGAGTATACACGGCGACCGAACGGAATTTCAACGCAGACTTTTCCCGGATCGCCGGGGAATGCGGCTTCTCTTTCTGCCGAAAAGTCGAGAAACGCGAAGATCTCCCCGGTGCCTTGAGGGAATTTCTTTCGGCGGAAGGCCCCTGTTTTCTGGAAATCGTCACCGATCCGGACGAAATGGTGTACCCGAAAGTTCCACTGGGCAAAGGATACAGGGACATGGTGCTCGGTCCCCATATCTCGTGGTAGGAAAGTTGATGAATTCGTTGGAGGTCAAAACAACTATGTCCCTCGGGGTCGGCATCGCTCTCGGCGTCGGTATCGGACGTTGACTGACGACCTTTTCGACCCCGATACCGATCCCGACGCCGACGCCGATAAGGCGGAGATGCTACTTTTTAAGTGCAGATTTTAGGTGGTAAAAATCTCTTGAAAGGAATCAGGCGAACAGGAAAAAAGCCCTGAAACACAGTGCAGCCGCGGTGGCGATCGCAGTGTTTACGACCAATGTAAACAACATTCCGCTGTTACCGACCACCGAGCGCAGTATGCCGAGGGTGGCCAGACACGGCACGTAGAACAGCGTAAAAACGGTGAACACGAGAAGTTGCTCCTGGTCCATGACAGCCGAAAAATCGCTGGTTCCCAGAGCCTGAACCAGCATGATAAGCGTCAGCTCCTTTCGGAGAATACCGAAAATCAAAGTGATACCCACCTGCGGGGGGAGCCCCAGCAATCCGCTTGTAAAAGGGGCCAGCACACCGTTCACGACACCGGAGAGATTGTAGTAATCCAGCAGGCTCAAAACGATGCTCCCGCCGATCAGAAACGGCCATGCGATAACGATGAACTCCCTGAGCCTGAACCAGAGCTTGGCCGCCATGGAACGCAGGCCCGGGAACCTGTATGCCGGGATTTCTATGATCATGCCCGGTGAAACCTCCGGCATGATACGGGTCAGGATACTCCCTGCAACCGCTATCACCAGGATGTTCAATATATAAAGAAGAGCAGCCGTGATAGGGCCAAGGTAAAAAGCTACAAGTGCGAAAATTATCGTCGTTCGGGCCGCACAAGGAATCAGCGTCGAAAGCACCGCGGTCACGAACCGGTCCCGCCTGCGCTCGAGCACCCGCACGGCCATTATCGCTGGAACATTGCAGCCGTAGCTCAGTACGAACGGGATAATCGACTTTCCGTGAAGTCCGACCCGGTGCATGATCGAATCCATAAGAAAAGCGGCGCGCGGCAGGTAGCCTATGTCTTCCAGCAGAGAAAGCCCGATGATAAAAGGAACCAGATAGGGAAGAACGATGCCGATACCCCCTGAGAAACCCTCTATCAATCCTTTCAAAACGGTGAAGAAAAGAGTTGAAACGTCGAGCCTTTCAGACAGATAAGCGGTGAAATGTTCGAACCATTCAAGCAGGGGTTCCTCGATTCGCTCCCCCAGGCTGAAAACGGTAATGAAAAACACCACCAGGGTTCCCGCCAGGAACAGATATCCGCTGTAAGGC
>DSCZ01000058.1 GCA_011048855.1 Desulfobacteraceae bacterium
CATTATAGCACTGCTTATATTTACGTTGAATTTTCCTGATACCGGCCGAGAACATTCTTTGCCGGTTTTCTTTCTGATCTTGACAGCGAGTTGGGCCACGCTGGCATTTTCGTGCCGGTTGGGTTTCGGCTCTTTGCTGCGCAATGCATTGCGCGTCGAGGGTCTTCCCGGGAGGACCGGGAACCTGGCCGACAGATACCACCGTATGACCGGTAGAAAAAAAATACTGGCGCTGGGTTTTTTTACCGCGGTGGTATACCTCGGGGATCTTAAATATTGGCTGGGCCGCCTGCCTTTGTTTTCCGATTTCTCGGTTTTTGAAGGGGCGGCCGGGTTGGGGTTGTTTCTACTTTTCCTATGCACTATCTGGTATTTTGCATGCCCGGCACATGCAGTGATTTTCAGGCGGTTGATGAGCCGCAGCTCTTTTGTGGCGTCGAATGTAAAGCTGAATCTTCCTATATTGTTTCCATGGGCGGTGCTGTCTTTTCTTTTTGATCTGATGTCGATGAAAGCCGTAACCGCCGCTTTTCCTTTTCTTGCCGGCGGGATGGCCCATGTTCTATGCTTTGTGTCGGTGCTCGCCGCAATGATGGTGCTGATGCCGGCGTTCATCCGGAAATGGTGGGGTTGTACCTCGCTTCAGGATTCCATAAAAGGCCGGGAGATGGTCTCATTTCTTGACCGGTCCGGATTCGGGTACCGCGACATTGTCAGATGGCCGATATTCGAGGGGCGGATGATGACAGCGGCTATCATGGGAATCGTGCCGCGTTTCAGATACATCCTGGTCACCGATTCATTGATGGAAGTTCTCTCAATCGAAGAGTTGAAAGGGGTGCTGGCCCACGAGATGGGGCACGCCAAATACAGGCATCTGCTGGTTTATGTGGTATTCTTCATCGGTTTCATAGTGGTTTCCTACGGGGCTTCGGATCTGGTTTTTGCAGTGTTGCCGGCCTTTCCCTCCTTTGTAAGTCTTCTTACGGGCGGGGAATCCTCGGGGCTCAGCTTATTCTACCTCCTGTTTTCGATACCGATGCTGTTCGCGATGGCTGTATATTTCCGTTTTATCATCGGGTTTTTTATGCGCCATTTTGAACGCCAGGCGGATCTGTTCGCGGCCCGTTTCCTGGGCACCGCCTATCCTGTAATAAACGCACTGGAGAAGATAGCGTTCTACTCCGGGAACACAAGGGATCTTCCGAGCTGGCATCATTTCAGCGTCAGGGAACGGGTGGATTGTTTGCTTCGAGCCGAGCGGGATGCAGGGCTTGTCCGAAAACATAACCGTTTTGTTGCCTCTTGTTTTGCCGTCTACCTGATTTTTATGGTTTCTGCGGGTTATTTCGCGAACCTGGGCACGGGTTCCGAAAGCTTCAGATATCGTGTCATGGAGCAGGCCCTTCTGGACCGGGCGGAATCGGGGCCGCCGGACCCCGGGGTTTACGGTGCACTGGCAATGTTATATCATGAATCCGAGCGTTGGGAAGACGCCCTGTCGGCTTATGAAACCGCTTTGAGGCTGGAGCCCGACAACCCGGTCACACTCAACAACATGGCCTGGTTGCTTTCCACGGCGACCGAGCGCGGTCTGAGGGATCCGGTGCGTGCCGTGAACCTTGCTGAAAAGGCGGTGGCCCTGGAACGAAACCCTGTGTATCTGGATACCCTTGCCGAAGCCTATTATGCAGCAGGAAATCCGGATGAAGCGGTGGCCGTGATAGAGGAGGCCATAGAAAACGCAAAGGATCGAGTCGGGTATTACCGGGAGCAGAGAGAGAAGTTTGTCGAAGAATTGCGGTAAAATGCCTGCGGCAGGGGGATCGTTTCGAACCTGGCGGAAGGGTTTTAAGGGGGACTTTGGAGGGTTAAGCGATGGACAGCAGTGTACACAAGGATCTTCAAATTCTCAAGCATGCGGTTGACAATGCAGTCGAGGGCTTTGTCACCATAGACGAGAATCACAACGTGATTTTTTTCAACAAAGCAGCAGAAAGGATTTTCGGATACAGCAAGGATGAGGTTCTGGGAAGGGATCTTGACGAGGTCATGTCTCCGGCCTGCAGCAAAAATCACCACGAGGCGGTCGCCCGCTATGTGGAAACCAGGACTCCCACCCGGATCGGCCACGAAAGTGAAATGATCGCAACCCGAAAAAACGGTGAAACTTTCCCTGCGCTTATCTCATTTTCGGTTACCGAGCTGGAAGGCAGGCTGTTTTTCACCGGAATTGTCCGGGATTTAACCGAAACCAAGAAGCTGCAGGAGAAGCTCATCCGATCCGAGAAGCTTGCCGGGCTCGGGCAGTCCGTGGCCGAGATCACCCACGAAATAAAGAATCCTTTGATGTTGATTGGAGGATTTGCGCAACAATTGAGCAGGACGATCACGGACCGGAAAGACCTCCGGAAAGTTCAAATCATCACGCGGGAAATCGAGCGCCTCGAAAGGCTTCTTGCCGAACTCAGGGACTATTATCTGCCGTCATCCATTGCTGCCGAAAAGGTTGACCTCGAAGATCTCAAGGAGGATACGCTTTCTTTGATCAAAAAGGAATGCGATGTGAACCACGTTCAGGTGCGTTTTGATGTCGCCGAGAGGGCACGATTCGTCATAGGGGATGCCAATAAATTGAAGCAAGTATTATTCAATTTATATAAAAATTCCATAGATTCTATGGAACATGGTGGGACTTTGACAATTTCTGCCCGCCCAGCGGGGGATGGGAGTGTGAAGATAACCATCGCCGATGAAGGATGTGGAATCCCGGAGACGGACAGGGATTCGATATTTTCCCCTTTCTTTACAACCAAGAGCAGCGGGACCGGCCTGGGACTGGCCGTTTCCAAAAGGATAATCGATCAGCACAAGGGCGGTTCGCTTTCCGTGGAAAGCGAGGAAGGGAAGGGAACCACCTTCACGATCACCTTGCCTTCGTATCATGATGATCTCGGCGCCGGGGAAGAGGAAAGCCGGCAGTGACGGTGGAGGCAAGTCTACAAATCTGTTGCCTTACGGATAACATTTTTGTATATATGGCACCGCTTGTCAGCAAAATTGATGAGTTTGTAAAAACTCAAAACAACGATGTCCCTCCGGGCAGGGATGGGCTGTTTTTCAGGTAGCTTGTAGGTCGGGTTTCCATACCCGACACGTTGTCGTTGTCAGCGCAGCGTATTTAACTGTGTCCATCGTTGTCGTTGTCGTAATCGTTGTCGTAATCGGCTGTTTTTCAGATAGCCCGTAGGTCGGGTTTCCATACCCGACATTGCGGCTAAAATCTAATTCAGATATTTACATTTGGAGACGAAATTATGACCGGGGCAAAGAAAGATAAACCGGCCGATCATGTCGACTGCCTTTATGAAATAACAAAAGCCATCCACGCAACGCTGGACCTGAGAAAATCCCTGTACAGGGTCCTGGATATTCTCGCTGAAATGGCGGGGCTCGAGCGCGGATCGATCACCCTGCTGGATCTCGAAACAGGGGAAACCCACATCGAGGTGGCCCACGGTATATCCCCCAGGGAGAAAACCAGGGGAAAGTACAAGCTCGGTGAAGGAGTGACCGGCAAAGTAATCGAAACCGGGCGCCCGATGGCGGTTCCGAACATTGAAAGGGAACCCCTTTTCCTGGATAGGACCGGAGCCAGGAGCAATGTGGACAAGTCAAAAATTTCCTTCATTTGCGTGCCTATTGCAAGCGAGGGGGTGGTGATCGGTGCGCTCAGCGTTGACCGTGTATTCCAGGGCATGGGAACGCTCCAGGAGGATATGCGCCTGCTTACCGTGATAAGCGGCCTGATAGCCCAGAAGGTGGTTCTCCTGGATCAAATCGGGAAAGAGACGAAGAGTCTCAGGGAAGAAAACCTGCGGCTGAGGCGAAACCTGGACAAAAAATATACCTTCAGCAATATCATCGGGAACAGCCGCAAGATGCAGGAGGTTTTCCACCTGATAACCCAGGTGGCGAAGAGCAACGCGAACGTCCTTCTTCTTGGGGAAAGCGGCACCGGCAAGGAGCTGGTGGCCAACGCCATTCATTACAACAGCCTGAGGGCGGAAAAACCGTTCATCAAGGTAAACTGCGCAGCACTGCCGGCAAACCTGGTGGAGGCGGAGCTTTTCGGCTACGAAAAAGGAGCTTTCACCGGGGCCTCCGGGCAGAAGGCGGGGAAATTCGAACTGGCGAATGGCGGGACCATCTTTCTGGACGAAATAGGGTCCCTTGCCCTCGAAAGCCAGGGAAAACTTTTGAGAGCGCTCCAGGAACGGGAACTTGAAAGGCTGGGAGGAACGAGTACGATAAGGGTGAACATCCGGTTGATAGCCGCTACGAACCAGGACCTGGTTTCAGGCGTCGAAGGAGGAACTTTCCGGGAGGATCTTTTCTACCGTTTGAATGTATACCCGATTTATATGCCGGCCCTCAGGGAACGGGAGGCGGACGTGTTGATGCTCGCCGATTTCTTCCTGGAAAAGTACGCCGGAGAGTATGAAAAGGACATAAAACGTATATCCACCCCGGCCATTGATGCCTTGGTGCAGTATCATTGGCCGGGGAATGTGCGTGAGCTCGAAAACTGCATGGAAAGGGCGGTGCTGCTCTGCGACGATCATGTCATCCACGCGTATCATCTTCCGCCTACGCTCCAGACGGCCCAGGACACCGGTACACAGGAGGCCCGTTCGCTCGAAGAAGCCATCGGTCGTTTCGAGCGTGAGCTGTTGATTGAAGCGCTTAAAAGCACCCGGGGGAGCATCCGGCAGGCGGCCCTGTCGTTGCAGACGACGGATCGGATTTTCGGCTACAAGGTTAAAAAATACGGAATCAATCCCAAACGCTATAGATGACGCCGGGAAAGCGCCAATCGAGGGACGGAGTGTGAATGTCAGAGTGTCAACGGTTTTACAAGGTTTTATTGAGGATATTTCTTTTTGTCATGTTTCTATTTATAACGCTTCCAGTCAGGGCTGCCGTTGATGGAACGGCGGCAGGGGACCTTGCTCCGCACGAGGTGCCTGCCAGCGTGCGTTCCCTGAACGTAGCCTCGGCCGTCGGGCCTGTGCTGATGCGGGAGCTTGAGGTCAAAGGTCTGTCTCTGGGTTCCCCGGTGTTTATGCGGGCGTTCAAGGAAGAAAGAGAGTTGGAGGTCTGGGTCGAACGGGAAGGTGGCTTTCAACTTTTCCGGACCTATCCCATCGCCGCGGTTTCGGGCTGGCTCGGACCCAAGCGATGGGAAGGCGACCTCCAGGCCCCCGAGGGTTTCTACCGGGTGATGCCGTCTCAGATGAACCCCAACAGCCGGTTCCATCTGTCCTTCGATATTGGTTATCCCAACGACTTCGACAGGATGAAGTACTGCACCGGGAGTGCACTTATGGTCCATGGAAAAAAAACCTCCCGGGGCTGTTTCGCAATGACCGACGAGAAAATCGAGGAAATTTATGTTCTTGCCGATGCCGCGCTTCGAAATGGCCAGCCCTTCTTCCAGTTTCACAGCTTTCCGTTCCGCATGACCGATCAAAACATGGAACGGAACCGGGATTCCAAGTGGTTCGATTTCTGGAAGAATTTAAAGACCGGATATGACCTGTTCGAGGCGTATCAGCGGCCGCCGAAAGTTTTTGTGGAAAGCGGCAGGTATGGGTTTGATTGCCACGGATCATAAAC
>DSCZ01000124.1 GCA_011048855.1 Desulfobacteraceae bacterium
ACATTATTTTACCTAAAAGGCGTCGCCCCCCCGGAAGTGACTATGGGCGACATTTATAAAGGCATTATCCCTTTCGTGCTGCTACAGGCCACCGGCCTTGCTCTCTGCATGATGTTTCCGCAAATCATCCTCTGGCTGCCCAACCTGATGAAATAAAAATCGAGAGACAGTTCTCCGCGCGGGGCAAAATTATCATCGGTGTGAATATTCTCGTCGAATACGGCCGTTGATTGAACTGGAATGTGGTCGCCTATCGGAAGCCTATAGCGAAAAGGAGACTATGTGCTCTTTACTCTTCCCGACCGCCTTTGCTGGGTTTTAGCGAGAAATCGAAAAGACACCCGAAAATTTTATAAACGTCCCGGCCCCATTATTGGTATCCTGGCATCTTCCCTGTTGCTGCCCCTGGAGCAGATCCGGCCGGGCGAGTTCATTTCCCAGTACTTGGATTGGCTCTATTTCACGCTGACACTGGTGTTTTTTCTCGCGGTTGCAGGTGTTCTAATCGATTGGGGACTCGAACATGGGCCTTTAACCTGGCACTTCTTATTCTGTTCTTGGTTTCTATCTACAAGGTTGTTCGCTTCGGCCGCGGGAATGGCGCAGATGCAGTTTTCAGGCTCAAAAAAGATCTTGGCTTCCGGCAGACTTTTGAACCCGAGATCCGGCACGAACTCGATACAGAACAAGAAGAAGAGGGGTTCATAAAAAAGCAGAGGCTTGAAACTCAATGAGATGGAGATCCGAAGCGCCGAGGATATAAAGGACCAGCTTGATGAAATTCTGCAAATAATCCAGGAACACGGTAGGCGGAAATTGGTAGCGGGTGCCGTAAGATGATCTCAAAATCGCAATTATTCTACACCCAACGCCTTGAAAACAGAGTCTTTCGGATCGGCGTAGAAGCTTGTCTGAAACTTTGCGAAAAGCTCACCCGGGACGCTTGGAATGTCCCTTACGCTTGCCATGGGGAGCAGGATGCGCTTGGCGCCTGAATCGAATGCCACTTGGAGGGTTTCAGCCAGATTCTGGACCGGGATGATGCTTCCACCAAGGCTCATGCTTCCCAGGACCACCAGCTGAGACTGGACCGGCTTTGCGAGAAGCCCGGAACACAGTGCCACGAAGGCTGAAAGGGTCATCGCGTTCGTCGGGCCCGTGTTGTGCATCTCAACCACGTGAAGATGGTAGTTATGGTCTCCGGTCTTGGCTGAAGCACTGACACCTGAGGCATTGGCCTTGAAAAAGTCGAATCCCACCTTTACAGCCTCTTTGGCGGCGCTCACAGAGCCTAGGCCGGAGAGGGTCAGTGCGCCGTTTCCGGGGGTTATCTGCGTTTCAAGCCGGTAGAGCCCCAGATGTCCACTGCTACCCGTGGCTACGGTATGGAGGACACCGGGATTTAAAGGACCCTGGGGGATCAAAGCCCCTCCGCCCTGCTCGGGGACATTGATAAATTTCTCTTCCATGCCATCCTGGTCGATGAAGGAGAAGTGAACGTCATAAAACTCCATGCCACCTATTTTTTTGAGCTGTTCCTTGACGCGCCGCCGGGTTTCAAGGGCATATTCCAAGCAGCGCTGAACAGCATCCTTTTCGTAGTTTTCTTGCGGGTAAAGCAGCTTCAGGAGGCCGGAGACCGTGTGCTTGACCGCAATGGTATCCCGTTGGTTCAAATCCCTGCCCAGCTTGAAATGCTTGTTGATGGCATCCCCGAAGTTGCGCTTTCTCATTTCTCGGAAAAATTCAGCCAGGTAGTCGACAATCAGGCCGTACTGGTTGGTGATAAACTCGGGCCGCATCTTCGGGATCTCCCAGCCCGGGATATAGGCATGGAAGCGGTCGAAAAAGGCGGCATCGATCATCGTTTCGGGAAAAGGCGCAAGAAGATGACTGGTCTTTACCA
The DNA here is from genome assembly GCA_011048855.1 of Desulfobacteraceae bacterium. The sequence continues at coordinate 1,907 of DSCZ01000124.1, forward strand.
GGGTATCCACCGGCTGGTTGAGGTTACCGACAAAAACCATCGATGCATAGGCGTTGATCAGATCTCGCCCCCGGGCAAAGGAGCCCGAGGCCATGTAGTCCTTCATGATCTGAACGCCGTCATTGTCCTTGAACGTGATTCCGGCCACTTCATCGAAGGCCACCACATCCCAAAGGCCCACGAGGCCCACCGTGTGATTGGCAAGATTGTAAAAGAGATTGGCGACCGTCGTCCTGCCGCCTGATATCAGGATGCTGTTCGGGCTGATTTCCTTGTATATATGGCTCTTCCCGGTCCCACGCGGGCCGAGTTCGCAGACATTGTAGTTGTTTTCCACAAGAGGGATCATTCTCGCGAGCAGATGCCATTTTACACGGCTCTCAAACTGGGTGGGTTCAAGCCCTGTCGAGCGCAGCAGCACATCGATCCACTGATCTTCGGTGAAATGCCGCCTCCCTTCAAAAAGCTCTTCCATGTCCATGTTGGGCATCTGGATCGGTTTCAACTCCTGGATCACGAAAGGCGAACCTTTCTTTCCCTCTTCGTAAAAATACTCCATCGTGATGATGCACCAGATGCCCCCTGCGAGCAGCTTCTGGTAACGGCGGACGGTTGATGTGCCGATCTCCACTCCCTTCGTTCCGAGGTTCGAAAGGAAGGCTTCATAGACATCGCGCCGCTCGTTCAGCTTGACCGTGGCTTTGTCGATGATTTTGAGGCTGCCACGCTCCCGGATGATGGATTTGACCTTTTCGGCCTCATCCGGCCGGACATAGTTCTCGGATAGGATCCGTTTCACCGTCTGCAGCCCATCCTGGATAATCGCTTCATCGTCTGAGGCGCAGTGCTGCCCGAGCAGGTACTCCAGAACGTAAACCGGTACGTTCGCTCCTTCCTTCACGAGCTTGGTCAGGTCCTTGCGCACGACCCTGCCTGCAAAGTGCCTGTTTAAAAGATCGTCCAGGTTGCCGTCCATCATGTCTTTCATCTCATTAGAAGTCATCGCCAAAGGCCCTGTCGATGATCACGTCCACGTGCTCCTGCTCGACGCCCGTTTCAGCATCGCGGAGCACGAGCCTGTATTTTTTTCTTTTATCATATTCCCTGTCCTGCAGAACCAGGATAATGGATTTCTTCCGGTCATCAATATTCCCGGAAGAACTGTCAAAGGTCACCGATTCGATGGTGCTGACCGGTTCGTCCTCATCGTAAATCGCTATTTTAAGGGAAATGGGCTTTACCCGTTCGCTGACCGCCTCCATTTGGATCATCTCGAAGCGGTGTCTGGAAGTGGTTATTTTAAAGCTGGTTCCGAGTATGTGGACCGTCGTTTTTCTGGTTTTGGTGGCCCCTGCGGGTTTTCCCTTCACATGGCGCACCGTCACGACCGGAACAACGATCTCCTGGAGCATCGCTCCTCCGTGAACGAATCGTGCCCCTCCGATGAAATGAAAACGGTTTATCCCTTTGGGAATCCAGAATTCCATGCCCCCTTCGGCACCGGCCGTCACAGCGGTTCGGCCGTGCCATACGTTATTGTGATCACCCAGATGATATCCTATCAAATAGCGTTTCTTGGCCTTTACGGTTTCAGGCGGCTTTTCAGGAAGACTGCTCTTGTCAGGTTCTCCCGGGGCTGTTTCAGAGAAAAGAAACCCGTGATCCGCCGTGATGACCACGTGATGACCGTTCAAGTTGTTGATCACATACGCTACGAGGGTTCCGATCTCATCGATCGCCTGTCTCACCGCCCCGAAGGTTTTAGCTTCGGTTGACGCGGAATCGCCGGTCGAATCGATCGTGTTATGGTAAATATAGACCAGCCGATGGTCCTTGACAAATTCCCGGCCTTCCTCCTTTTTCATTTCAAGGAGATCATCCGCCTTGACCGCGACCCCCTGAAGGGATTCAAGGATCCGGCTCCGTTGATCGAGAGACGCTCCCGGCTGCCCATCCACCAGAATCTCTCCATTGGGTTGGTAGGAGAGCTTTTGGTGGGGCATGAGCGATGCCATTCCCAGGGCCGTATAGGAAGGAAGCACACCCAGCTGTGAATTCAGCTGCGCTTCGAATCGATATTTGCCATTCAGTTCCCGGGTCAATTCTTCGGCGGCTTCGTAGCGAAGCGCGTCGCTTACGATGACAAAGCTCCGTCGCCGCTCGGCTTCATTCAAGCGCGGGGCGATAGTGTGCTCGAAAAAATGCTGCTGACTTGGTACATCCCGGATCTCCCAGCAGTTCAGAAGGGCGCTTCCGCCTGCAGGATCAACAAATTTCCCCCATGTCTCAGCGAGATTTTGAATATACCAGTTCGCATAGCACGCCTCGACCTCGGCGCGAAGGCTTTTGAGAACATCCCATAGTTTTGCTTCAGCTGTATCAGCCTGTTCGCAAAAATGACGGTATAGTTGATCGAAGCGGAAAAGCTCCCGTTCGTAAGCGCGGTACATGGCGTCGGGGTCCTGGAAGTCAACCCCCGGATCATGGCTGTTTTTAATCTCGAAGAACACAGCTGCGGACACCAATGCGTCGTAAACTGCATAATAAGCCGCGCGGGGAACCACCGGGGATCCAACCACGTTCGGGGATGTCCAGTGCCCGGCTTGTCTGTGACTTGCGATTTTTCGAATATCGTCCGCGGCCATGAGCTGCAGGCTTGAGAGGAGTCGATCCCGCAACCCCTGGGCAATGAGCTTTTCTATAGACTGGAAGGTCATCACATCGAGCAAATGTTCAATCTCGCAACCGTATATCTGATCTTCTATTTTGAGGATCTCCCCGGCTGCATCTGAAAGGCGGTCGTAGCTGCCTGCCTTGCTGCTGCTGTCGCGCCACTGGGCGAGGAAGACCACGGCGTTTGATGTTCCTGTTGGCGGAAGGACGAGGTGGGAGAGGGAACTGGGAGCATTACATTTTAGGTTATGCACGAAATCGCTTGCGAATAAACGGAGCAGCAGATTTCCCGGGCTCGGATTCTCTTCAGTGTACCCAAAAAGAGATTTTGCCATCTGCCATAAGGAACCATCGAGATCGAATTTTTCGATCTGAAGCCAGAAAGCTGGAGATTTTTCCAGGTCTATATCCTGGCTGTTTCGCTGGGGGGCATATTCATGGAACAACGTGCGCAGGATCGTGAACCACTCGGCTTGTTCGGCCCTTGTCACAACCGCGATCATTTTTCGATCGAGATCGATTTCGGTGTCATTGGAAACGACCAGGGGCTGGAGTTTCTGCAGCCGCTGCCTGTCATCGAAAAATTTCCGGCGGAGCGCGATGTGATCCCGCAGGTGCTGGCTGGAAAGACCAAGTTGATCGAGAATGATCGAAGCCCGGTCGGCCCTGAAGCTCCGACTGTAGAGGCGGATGTCAAGCATCCAGTCCGACTCATAATCGGGCTCTTCTGCGGGCGAATAAAGAAGATATCGACCCGGGAGATCTTCCCTTTCGATCAATAGTTTGACTTCCAGTGCCCCCACGTGGTCAAGCCGGATAAGGTTCACGCCTTCGGGCAAGTCAAGCAGTGAAAGCGTGATCGTGAATTCCTGGGCCGGATCGTTCCAGAAAACGATCCGTTGGTTTTCTTCAACAAAGAGCCGGTTCAGGGCTTTTTCGATCTGGGTTTTATCCATTTTTAACCATCAAAGGCAGAAAGAGTAGAGAAGATCAAAGGTCGAAGGCGTTCCAGGAACAGCGCACATTCGGTCAATTGGCCTTTCACGTAAGCTTTGTCAAAAGAAATGAACACCACATAGTC
>DSCZ01000342.1 GCA_011048855.1 Desulfobacteraceae bacterium
GCTTTGTCCGCTGCTGTTATTTATCTTTAACCAGCCCGGACCCGGCAACAAACCATCGGGAGATAATTCCACAACACGATTCACAAAAAGATAGGTGTGGGTTTTCACTTTTGTTGCGGCTGTATCCGCCTGAATGGCGACGGCGCGCACGCAATATCCGGACGCCCTGTCACTGCCATCGGTGTTCGCCGGGTCCACATGAATCGTAATCGGCGATGTCCCCTGTATGGCCGTTGAGGATGTGGTCGGATCGGTGCCGTCCTTGGTATACTTGATCATCAAACCTGGTGGCGTTGTCGAAAGTGTCAAATCAAAATTATTTTCATAAAAACCGCGGTCGGGATCAAAGTGCAAGATGACATCTTCAGCATTCTGAGCGAATGACCAACAGGAGAAATAAAACGATAGCCCGAGGGTGTAAAATATTATACGTATCATGTCAATGATTTTTCCTTTTTTGCTCTCAAGCAATGAAATGATCAAAACTTTTTCTCGTCCTTACAACCATCCGTATATTTTTTCATCGACCGAGGGTAAAAATCCAAATAGTCATTTTTGTCATGATTTCTCCTACTATCCTTAATTTCTTAGGTCTTGAGGATGAGTCTGTTGCAGTTGGACCAGAAGATTCATTCCTTCTTCGACTCGGCCGGTCTTCATATAGGCTGAGCCCAGATTCTGCATCAGAAGTGGGTCATTCGGTAGCGAAATCAGAGCCTTCTCGAGGTACGGAATTGCTTCAGCCACCTTTTCACCCTGCAGCAGTATGAGTCCGATCATCTTGTTCACGGTTCCGGTCTCGCGAACCTTTCTGGCTTGAAACAAGATCGAAAGCGCTTCGTCAAACTTCTTCATTCTCCGTAGCGCTTCGGCGGCTCTCTCATAGAATACGACTTCGGAGGGAATGGTGTGGTACAGCGACCTGTACTCTTTAAAAACAAGTGGGTAGAGACCTTGCCGCGTGTAACGCACGGCGAGCTCCAAGTGTGCCGATTCGAGGTTCAACACATTCTTGACCAGCACGGCCACTGCCATGGAGTCTACTTCGTTCTTTGGATGGAACTCTTCGAGCGCGCGATTCGGCGCGGATTTGGGCTGAAACGGCCACCCACCCTTTAGAATTCGAATGCCCAGTTCGGCATAGACCGTGTCCAATTTGCTCAATCCCCATTCCTTAGGATAGACTGAGTCCGGCTTCGCATTGGTCAAATCCCACGTGGCGGCGATAAACCCGTTATCATGCATCGCATCAAAAAAGGCATTCGCCATGAGAAAATAGCCCTCGATGTTCGGATGAAGGTGATCGGTCATGAGATTGTCGCCAACAAGCCCATTCGGCGAAGCCTTCTCGAAGTAGCTCTTCATCGGAACCACCGGCGCAGAGAATTCGTCAGCGACACGATGGATGATGTCGTTGAATTCTTCTGGGGCGCGGAATCGCAACGCATCCAGATCCTTCGCCCGTTCGTACGTGTGTTTCGCTTCGGTATACTTCTTCTCGGCTTCAAGCGACTGCGCCAGCCGGTAGACCTCCAGGGCTGAGAGAAGGCTGTCTGTGGCCTGAGAGACAAAGGGAGCCTGATCCCGGACGTTGTTGACGAGTTCGCTTACGAGAACCGGAACGCCGCGATCTTTTGCCTTCTTGTAGATGGCACGCAGATTTGCTTCGAACTGACGCTTGCCCAACTCGTACAAGCGACTCCCGTACACGATGCTCTGGTCAGCAACGATGCGCTCCATCAGCGTTTCCGTATACGCAGTCGCAATGTCTTTGTGAACCATTTTCCCGATCCAGCGGCGAATCTGGCCAACGAAATCCCGGACGAGTAGGAACGTTCGAAAGCGTGTAAGCTTCAAGAACGTGTTCACCACCCAGCGGTACTTTCCCACCGATTCCATCGAAGCGACTCCCATCGCTCCGTAGAATTCGTTGTGACCCGAGTAAATCAGAATCGCATCCGGCTCATGGGCCAAGATTTCGTCCATGAAATCAAGCAAGGCATAGCTGTTGACGGCCGTCATCGCGGTATTCATGATTTCGATATGCCGCTCGGGGAAAACATCGGCGAGACGACGATTCAAAATCCTGGAGAACATCACATTGTTGCCATAAGGGAATCCCGCCGCCGTCGACTCCCCCAACACGAATATGCGATACCCGTTCTCGGGCTTCTTTTTGAGTATCAGATCCTTTGGAACGACGGGCAGGCTAGACTGCAGCACATGAAAGAATCGTCTTCCAACGTTCAAGTTGCACATCTTGTAGTCTGAGACTTTCTCGGGAGCCGAGATGAACAAATCGAGATTTTCGCCGTATTTGAAGCATCTCAGCATCAATTCAAGTATTGCCAAGAGCACTACGGGCAGCAGGAGCAGAACGATTCTGAAAACTCGCTTCTTCCACGGGCTGAGTTGAGGTTGTTGCGGTTTGTGTTCAGATTTCACTACGAGTTCCATGATAGATGACGATTGAAGTGGATCACTTTCTCACCATGATTTTCTCTCAGCCTGTCCTGGGCTTCACAGCCCAAAATGTAAATTGATCGGGGGTTCCGCCCCAAGGGGACGGCCTCTGGTATTTGACGGGGTTGGAATCTCGTTTTCAACAAAGGCCCTGGGTTGGGAAACCCAGGGCCCTCGTAATCGGATACCCATGATATTGAGAAGAAACCGAGGCCGATTATTCCCTACGCATCCCGTCTTGCCTCGACGCTCTGAGACGACCCACGAAGAAATCGAGGCTTCGCGGAACGGGACGGGGTAGGCAGCCCCCGTTTTGAGGCGAGGTACGGGCCTACCTCATCAATACCATCTTCTTGGTTACCGCCTGACCCTTGGTCTGTAACCGATAATAGTAGACACCACTGTTCAATCCCTCTGCATCGAACGAAATGGTGTGCTCACCTGGATTCCGAGTCTCATCGAGCAGCGTCGCAACCTGTTTCCCCAGTACATCGTAGACGGTCAGTTTCACGGCCTCCTTTTGCTTCAAGGTGAAAGCGATGTTCGTGGTCGGATTGAAGGGATTTGGATGATTTTGTGATAGGCTGAATACTTCGGGAAGTTGGGCGTTCTTGTTTTCGACACCGTCAACAGGCGGGTATCCGTTCACCCCTGCATTAAAAAGAAAAGCAACCTCTTCATCGGTTAACGCTTTGTCAAAGATCATTATCTCATGAAGACTGCCCACCCAGGGAGTATCTCCGGCATAGGTACTATGACAAAACATGGCGAAGTTTGGGCTGATATCCTCGATGCCCTTAATTCCACCCGTCAGAGGATTGATACTCAGCGGAGTGGTGCCTACCCATACTCCGTCATGGTACATCATCATTTCGCTCATGTCATTGACCTGACATACAACGTGGTACAACTCGTCGTAATTATAATTGCCGTAGGCATCATCATTCACGCCATCTTCAGCCATATACCCTGCTGGATTACCGGCTGTGAACCAGAAACGCGCGTGATTGTCAGCCCTGCGAGGTTGGAGGGCCATACCATCGGAACCAGTCCCTGCACCGTCTCCATCATTGCCAAAAAACCAAAGTGTATTCCACTGGGTATTGTACATGCCATCCGGCGTAAACCAGGCTGCAATCGCAACCTCATTGTAACTTGCCAGATCAATTACATCACCAGGCAAGGTCACCCATGAGTCTGCCGATTGAGTGTCGGGGTTAGGATAGTTGACAAGGTCTCCATCTTCAACAACAATGTTATCACCGTGATAGTCGCCATGAGCGTTACCGATCTTGTCGTCGAGGGTTCCGTCCTCGAAGTTCCATAAGTGTTTCAAATGATCCGTACCGGGGTCCTGAGCAACCAGAGTTCCAGTCAGGATCAGCACCAGAACCAAAAACAAGAAATAATAAAATTTCATACACATAATGCCCCTCCTTTAAAATTGAATAGAACAATTCAATAAATTTTTAAAAACAACCAAAACCAGTAAAGCAATTATTTTTCCTCCCTCCTTTCGTTAAGTTAGAGGGTTTCACGAATGCTGAATTTTGTGAATCCCTGTTCATTGTGTACACCTTATTCCATTTTTCCTTCTTTCGCTTCCTCCTTTCTCTTGATGGTAGTAATTGCGCCAAATTCTAGATTAATTTAAGATTCTCTGCACTCATCTGACAAGTTAATACAGAATTTGGGTTAAAACGGATACCCATGATATTGAGAACAAACCGGGGCCAATTATGCCCTACGCATCCCGTCTTGCCTCGACGCTCTTAGACGACCCATGAGGAAATCGGGGAGGCGCTTTTCCGACAGGGGCGTTACGCCCACGCTGGTCAGTTTAAAAGGGCCAGGCGTGAGACGAAAAGACTCAAGACTTATCCGGGGAGGGTACAAAGAGACATCAGGCGGAAGGTGAAAGAACCGGATGAGAGATTGGGGCATCATTTGTCCCTTTCCGAGCGTCTTTTGTCCCAAAAGAGACACAGCAAGAACAAGGTTTACAGCATCCATGCTCCTGAAGGGGAATGGATTTCGAAAGGCAAGACTTACAAGCGATATGAGTTTGGAGTGAAGACGGGAGTGACCTCGACGTGGAGTGCCAGTTGGGCGTTGGGAATCAGGACATTTCCCGGCAATCCTTATGACGGTCATACCCTTACGGAGAGTCTCAAGCACACCGAGAGGCTGATCGGGGAAAGAATTGACGAAGCGTATGTGGATCTGGGTTATCGGGGACATGGGCATGAAGGACACACGCAGGTGCATCCCGCCTGGGCGGGATGGCCGGAAGATGAAGAAACTGACCCGCCATGTTCGGAGCCTTTACAAACGTCGGGCTGCCATCGAACCGATCATCGGCCATTTGAAGAACGACAACGGAATGTCAAAGAACTGGCTGAAGGGAGAAGAAGGAGACATGCTCAACGCCCTTCTTTGCGCCTGTGGCTACAATATGAGGAAGCTTATCCGCTTCCTTTTTGTGCCGATTCTGAGATGGCTTAAAAAACACTTATTTTTGGATTCATATATCATTAGTGATTACTTATCCTTAAACCATATCGCCTTGTTTCCGTGTGAAAATTGAAAACTTTTACTATCCCCCATATCCAAGAAAATGCTCATTGTATGGCCCTCAAAATCCATCTCCGATGGCGGTAGAAGTCAATTAAATATAATACGATTCAGGATTGAATACAAGCCATCTTTGTATATTTTCTAACCAAATTGCGCAATGCGAGTGAAATGCTAATGCGGTTGATGCAGTTTCCGGAATTCGCGCAGACTAATTCCTTTTTCTTTTTTGAAATAGCGGGAAATATGCTCGACATCCGTAAAATTAAAAAGGGATGCAATCTCAGAAATCGGAAGGTCGGTTTCTATCAGCAGTCGCGAGATCCATTCCACACGGACTTGTCGAATTTCATCGTATACCGATCTGTGAATGGTTTTCCTGAACCGCTGTTCCAATGAGCGTCTGCCGACGCAGGTTACCCTCACGACATCTTTCACCAGGATTTTATTTTTTGCATTCTTCTGGATGAAACGAATCGCCGAGGCGACTTCGGGGTCGTTCACCGCCAGGATATCCGACGATTGCCGCTGGACGACATGGGTCGGCGAGACGATGATCTGCTGTCCTGTCATTTCTTTTTGGATGATCAGTTCATCCAGCAA
>DSCZ01000106.1 GCA_011048855.1 Desulfobacteraceae bacterium
ATGTTCAACAGATGAATTTGACCGGCAACGATCCAGAAGCATACGTACCCGGCGAAAACCTCCCCATCGAGCGCACAACAGATACGGGATATCGGGTTCAGAAGCTCACTTTTAAAAGAACCGACCGGCCACGGCGAGACGAAAGAACACCTCTCGATATGCATAAGCCTTTGCCGGAACAAGGGAAAATTATCCGTCGTAACGGTCTGCAGGCTCAGTTTCGTCACTTGATCATACTCCCGGCAAGCGTGATGCTTCGTCTGCCTTCACATTCGGCTTTTTCACCCAGCTCTTTCAACGAAAGGCTGTCCCGCCACTGAACCGCGGAAATAACCATGGGAAGATTCACCCCGGTCAAAACCTCGACTCTCTCGTCGTTCAAAAACGACAGGCTGAGGTTGGAAGGCGTCCCTCCGAACATATCGGTAAGAACCAGGACACCTTTTCCCCGGTCGAGGGAATCTATTTTTTGGGCGATAACCTTCAGCAGTTCCTCGCTTTCACTCAACTGGCTTATCGCCATGAAATCGGAGTTTTCAACCCGGCCCAGAATCAACTCGGCGGCCGAAATCAACTCCCTGCCGAGGTTGCAGTGACAAACAATCAGGATTCCCGCCATCATGTCCACCCCCGGATGAAATTCAGGCTTCCTCGTCGGCATCGACGATAGCCTTATATAGTTCGGGCCTGGAGGAGCATTCCATCAGCCTGCTGCGCAAGGCGCTGTTTTTCAGAATTCTGGCTATTCTTGCCAGCACCTGGAGATGAACGCCGGTGGAATTCTCCGGAGCAACCAGCAGAAAAAACAAGTGCGTGGGTTTACCGTCCATCGACTCAAAATCCAGGTTTTTGTCGCTCTTGGCGAAGCACACGATGGGATGGCTCAAACCGCTCAGCTTTCCGTGCGGGATCGCCACGCCGTCCCCGATGCCAGTCGTGCCCAGACGCTCGCGCTGGACCAGTACATTGACCAGTTCGTCCTTGTCGATGGAAGAATCGCCGATAGCCGCGGCTGCGGCCAGTTCTTCGAGAATGCCGGTTTTATCTCCCGCCTCGAGCCTGGTGACGATATTCTTCTCTTCAAAAAACTCGCTGAGTTTCATGATTTCATTCCATATCCGCCGGCCTGCCTTACGAGGCCGGCTCGATTAAACCCATATTTCGGTCCGAGCGTTTATAAATCACATTGATTTCATTCGACTTGGCGTTCCTGAAAACCAGAAATGCTTTTTTTGAAAGGGACAACTGCATCGCCGCTTCTTCTGGATCCATGGGCTTTGCGTCCAGACGCTCGGTTTCGATGACGATTTCGTCCAGTCCCTGCTCCGCGGCAGGCTCCCCCTCGGCCTCCACGATTTTATCCCCTTCCGGCCGGTGGTTCCTGATCTTCGAGAGGTGCCGCTTCAGCTGAACTTCGATCTTGTCCATCACCTGGTCGATCGCCGAATACATGTCTCCGGTTTCCTCGAAAGCCTTGATCCGGGTGCCGTTGACATCCAGGGTCACATCAGCCTGATGGCGGAATTTTTCCACCGAAAGGACCACGTGCGCCTCGGAGGGAGTGTCCAAATATTTCTTTAATTTTCCGACTTTCTCCTCCGCATAATTCTTGAGACTTTCGATCGGTTCGGTACGCCTGAAAGTGACTGCTATTTCCATTTTTTACCTCCAGCAAACTTCTGAAATTCCCCGGCTGAATGCCATGCTAAAAAAGCACCTTTCGTTTTCTCGATGGAAGCATTCCCATCGCTTCGCGGTATTTTGCAACGGTCCGCCGCGCCACATTGATATTCTTCCCGATAAGCATCTCAGCGATCTCCTGGTCGCTCCGGGGGTTCGACCTGTCTTCCGCTTTAATGATATTTCGTATGTGCTCCTTGACGCTCTCCGAGGCGAACGAATCGCCGTCGAAGCTCCTGATGGAGCTGTTGAAGAAATACTTCAACTCAAAAAGCCCCTGGGGGGTATGGACATATTTGTTGGTTGTAACCCTGCTGACGGTGGATTCATGCATCCCGATATCTTCGGCCACATCACGCAGAACCATCGGTTTGAGCTCCGTGACCCCCTTATCCAGAAACCTGCGCTGGAATTTCACGATGCTCTCGGTCACCTTGTAAATTGTCCGCTGGCGTTGATGAATGCTTTTTATCAGCCAAGCTGCAGACCTCAACTTCTCCTGAAGGTAAGTCCTTGCATTCTCCGGGATCTCTTTTCCTTCACGCAGCACATCCCTATAATAAGAGCTTACACGGAGCTTCGGGAGGCCGTCTTCATTCTGCAGGATTTCATAGTCATCCCCAACTTTTATCACGTAAATATCCGGCGTTATATAGATCGTCTCCTCGTTTAAATACTGCCTGCCGGGTTTGGGATCAAAACTCTGAATCACGCCGATGGCCGCAAAAACCTCCTCCTGCTTGATGCCGAGCTTCTTCGCGATACGGTCATATTTTCTGTTTTCGAGATCCACCAGGTGGTTTTCAATGATTTTCTCAACAACTGTGCCCGACAGACCCTGGAATCCTGCCTGGATCAACAGGCATTCCCTCATATCGACAGAGGCCACGCCCACGGGATCGAATTTCTGTATCGTCTCCAGGACCGCAGCGGCTTCCTCCCTGGAACATTCGCCGTCCCTGATGATCTCATCCCAGGTCGCGTCCAGGTAACCGTCTTCATTGAGGTTCTCTATGATACAAACGCCAATGTTCCTTTGAAAATCGGTGAGATTGCTCATGTTGAGCTGCCATAGCAGGTGAGAGTAAAGGTTGCCCTGAGAACCGATCATGTTCTCGACGCCGATGGATTCCTTCTCCTCGTAAGGATACGGCGCCTTGGTCGTACTGTACTCGGAGATATAGGAATCCCAATCCACATCCTCCCTTGCCCGCTCCTCAACCTTTACTTCCTGAACCTCCGATGCCGGCGACGGTGCCTGTTCATAATCTTCAGGTCCGAGCCCGATGCCCTCGTTTTCCGAGTCACCCGAAGGCTGCTCTTCGAGAGCCGGGTTCACCTCCATTTCTTCATAAATTGTATCCAGCAACTCGAGACGCGATAGCTGCAGCAGTTTTATGGCCTGCTGCAGCTGAGGCGTCATGATCAGCTGCTGTGTTAAATTAAGAGATTGTCGTAGCTCTAATCCCATAATCATTTTCCATCCGGAAATGGTCCGAATCCCTCATCTCCGATCTTGAAACTTCACGGTGCCCATCCGGTGTTGCGGATGGGTACCGGTTGACTTCAGATGCGCGCCGGCACTGAAATTACAGGTTGAAGTTCTCTCCCAGATAAACACTCTGCACGACCCTGCTCTTCACGATATCCCCGGGAAGCCCCTGCTCGATGATCCGGCCGCCGCCGACTATATAGGCATAATCGCAAACATTCAATGTCTCGCGGACATTGTGGTCGGAAATGATTATTCCGAGTCCCCTCGATTTTAGCTGCCTGATGATGTTCTGGATATCGATAATAGCCAAGGGATCAATGCCGGCAAACGGTTCGTCGAGCAGCATGAATCGAGGCTCCGTCACAAGGGCCCTGGTTATCTCCAGCCTTCGACGCTCCCCGCCGGAAAGGGAAGTGGCCTTCTGACCGGCCAGGTGGGAGATATTAAGCTCCGCCAGAAGGCTGTTCAGGCGGACCTTGCGCTCCCCCGCAGATATATCAAGGGTCTCCAGAATCGCCAGCAGGTTCTCCTCCACGCTCAGCTTCCTGAACACCGATGGTTCCTGAGCGAGATAATTGATCCCCTTCCTTGCCCTGAGGTACATCGGGGCTGCGGAGATGTCTTCACCGTCCAGCAGGACTTTCCCGGACTCGGGCCTTGCCAGCCCCACCACCATGTAGAAGGTAGTGGTTTTCCCGGCACCATTCGGACCCAGCAAGCCTATGATCTGCTGCCTGGCGACTTCAATGCTTACACCGTCAACCACCCGCCTGCCGCCGTAAACCTTCACCAGATCGACGGCCTGAAGTAAATCTGTGGCCATCCGAAAACCTATTTATCACCTTCCCTGGAAAAAATAACAGCTTTCACCTTTCCGCCCTCGGCGCTCTCGGCTACGCTTCTGTTTTCCTTGATATAGAAAATGATGCGGTCTCCCTGCACATAATCCTTTCCCTGCCGGACCACCGGGTTCCCGGTCAAGACCATTTTCTCTTCAGCCTGGTGATAAACCGCTGTTTCGGCGGTGGCCACTCCCCCCAGAGCCCTGGTTATATGTACATCACCCGTGCTGACGATTTTTTCGATACGGTATGGAGCATCCCCGGCACCTCCTTCGAGCGCCTGTCCATAATACACCTTCATCTCGCGGCACAGAATGACCATTTCCTCGTTTTCCGCCCTTACATCGCCGGAAAACGTCACAACATTCGAATTGTGATCCACGTTGAGCGTCCGCGAATTGATAATCGTGGCGCCTGCAACTTTTGCAGCCGTTTTCTCGGCTGCCACTGCTGCGAGGCCTGCAGCTGAAAACAAAACAGCCAGGCAACACAACGCAGATGATAAAACCACCCGGACCCGGTTCATTCTTCAACCGCCTTGATGTTTATTTTCGTGGTCACCAGGGAATGAACATCGAGAGTCTCGCGGTGCAGATCGATGAACAACCCCGTTCCATCCACTAAAAAAAATGGGCCGCTCATCGTCACTGGAAGATCCGTCGAAACGGTCCGCTTTGCTTCATCGACAATCAAACGATCCGAAAGAATACTGTATCCTTCGTCGGTCTCGGCCTTCACATCGCCCGTAAGCGTTATCATTCCCGCCGGTCTCTCGTATTCGCCCCGGCTACCCTTGACAGTTATGGCCGGTCGCCCCTCCGGTTCCACAACCAGATAAAAATCTTTGAAAACCATGTAATTCTTGTCTTCGGAGAACGTCACTTCCCCCGCATCCAGAACCCACCGGAGCCCTTTTTCAGGGTCTTCGTTCGTGTAATGAATCCGGTTCAGTTTGAAACCTTCTCCAGGAACAAATCCGCTGAGCAGGGCAAGTTTTCCATCCCCCGTCAGCGAATGAAGGAAGAAGAAACCAGCCACGACAATCACGACCGCCACACCAATAAGTGGCCAATGTCTCCTGAAAAATGCTCTCATAAAACAGCTTTACTATATCAGCGCTTGAAATGACCTGTAAAGTCTATTCTTCGCTGAACTCCGATACGATTGAATGCCACCTGCCCTTGCATTTCAAGATCCATTCACATACATCTCGAACCGCGCCGAACCCTCCGGGTTTATCCAGGATGACGTCCGCGGCCTTTCTAACCTCCTCGACCGCGTCGGCCACCGCGAAATTCAATCCCGAAACCGCGAACATCGCCAGGTCCAGGATGTCATCTCCGACAACACACACGTCTTCTTTGACGAAACCTCTCTCTGCAATGAAACTGCGGCAGATGACTCCCTTGTCGTAGGATCCCTGGTGAACCTCTTTTATCCCCAGCTCGAGCGCCCGCCTGCTGGTGGCATCGGACGCCCTGCCGGATACCAGGGCCACCTCCACCCCATTGGCCTGCAAAAGCTTCAACCCCAGACCGTCCCTTACATGAAAGCGCTTTATTTCATCGCCGGAACCATTCATGAAAATACAACCATCGGTTAGAAC
>DSCZ01000203.1 GCA_011048855.1 Desulfobacteraceae bacterium
ACGCCCCAGCGGTGTTAGCCGTTGATCTGCATTATCCTCTCTCAACAACAGCCTATACTCCGATCGCGAGGTGAACATGCGATAAGGTTCGTTGGTCCCGAGAGTGACCAAGTCATCCACCATCACCCCGATATACGAGGTGTCGCGGGTCAATACCAGCGGATCATCTTCCCTGACCTGCAACGCAGCGTTGATGCCGGCAAGAAGACCCTGGGCCGCGGCTTCTTCATAACCTGAGGTTCCATTGATCTGGCCGGCATGGAAGAGCCCTTGGACCTGCTTGGTCTCCAAGGTCGCACGAAGTTGTGTCGGCGGAAAATAATCATACTCGATCGCATACCCC
The DNA here is from genome assembly GCA_011048855.1 of Desulfobacteraceae bacterium. The sequence continues at coordinate 344 of DSCZ01000203.1, forward strand.
GGACGCATGATCTCGACCTGTTCAAGACCGGGGATTGTGCGCAAAAAAGCCAACTGGACATCTGCCGGCAAAGAGGTGGAAACCCCGTTAGGGTAGACCTCGCGGGTTGCCAGACCTTCAGGTTCCGGAAAAATCTGATGCTGATCTTTTTCGGGAAACCGATGCACCTTGTCTTCAATGGAAGGGCAATAGCGCGGACCGACCCCTTGAATCTTCCCGGTGTAAAGAGGGGAGCGATCCAAGCCGGCCCGGATAATATCGTGAGTGCGTGGATTGGTATAGGTGATATGGCAGGGGACCTGAGGCGACTGGATTTTTTCCGTCAGAAACGAAAAGGGCCTGGGTTGCGGGTCACCCTGTTGCTGCTCCAATTTGGCATAGTTGATTGAATCCCCCGCCAGTCTTGCAGGCGTCCCGGTTTTCAACCGGCCGACTTCAAAACCAAGATCTTTAATCTGTCCGGACAACCCCTCAGATGAAGGTTCCCCCGCACGCCCCGACCCGTAGTGATTAAGTCCAATATGGACCAACCCTCCCAGAAATGTCCCATTGGTCAGGATAACTTTCCTGCCTTGATAAGCTATCCCTTCACGGGTTTCAACTCCCGCGACGGATGACCCGCTCAACAGCAGGCGATTCACCGTACCCTGCTTTAAGAACAAATCAGGCTGCCGCTCGAGCCGCGCCTTCATCTCCTGATTATACCGGGACCGGTCGGCTTGAGCCCGGGTAGCACGTACAGCCGGACCTTTTTTGGTATTCAAAATTCTGAACTGAATCCCCACCCGGTCTATCACGCCCGCCATTTCCCCACCCAGGGCATCAATCTCTTTAACCAGGTGGCCTTTTGCCAGTCCCCCAATCGCTGGATTACATGACATCAACGCCACAGTGTCGAGGTTCATGGTCAACAACAAAGTGACGCAGCCCATCCGCGCCGCCGCCAGAGCCGCCTCGCATCCGGCATGTCCCGCACCGACGACAATGACATCATATTTTTTGCCGTAATCGCTCAACATAAATAAACCTGGCCGGGAAAATGTTTCACGTGAAACACTTAAATCAAGGGAATAAAATAAGTTTTTTGACTAATTTTTAATGGAAAACCAAAATGAAACAAAAAGAAGCCGTCGCCCACAAGAGAAACTGAACCTTATTTTCCGATACAGAAACGACTGAAAATACGGTTGATCACCTCTTCAGGTGCGGTGTCGCCAGTAATGACACCCAGGGATTCAACGGCTTCCCTTAAATCAAGAGCGATAAATTCAGGTGAAAGACCACCATTAAGGCTCTCGATGGCCATATTGAGCTTCCCAAGAGTCTGAGAAAGGGCGTGATGGTGCCGCTCCTCAGTCAAAATAAGAGATTCGGGACATTCCTCGCCATCGGCGATCCCGGCACGGCTGCGAAGTTCCTCACGCAACCGATCGATTCCGGCGCCGGTAGAGGCAGACACGGTGACTACGGGAAAATGAGAAGGCAGGGAAGAAATCTCAACCGAGGGAAGATCGCTTTTATTGATGACGATAATGCTGTTCTTCTCGCCACAGCGAAGCAGAGCAGAGCGATCATCATCATCTATCCCTCGGTGGCCGTCGATCACAAGAAGAACTATATCCGCCTGTGCAATTTTGCTGCATGCACGACGGACCCCTTCCTGTTCCACCGGATCGTCGCTGTCGCGCAGCCCGGCTGTATCGGTGAGCCGCAGACGCAGGCCGTCGAGATCAAGCTCTTCTTCAAGGGTGTCCCGGGTGGTTCCGGGAAGATCGGTCACAATAGCGCGGTCGCTATCGATAAGGGCATTGAGCAGAGAACTTTTGCCGACATTGGGTTTGCCGAGAATAAGGACTGAAACCCCTTCCCGCAGCACCCGTCCGTTGCGAAAGCTGGCCACTACGGGGCGCAGATCTTCGATAACGGAGGTCAGGGTGCCAAGAATACTGTCAAAAGAGGGATGGTCGATATCCTCTTCGGGAAAATCGATCCAGGTTTCCAGAAGTGCAAGGGAGTCAAGCAGTTGTTCTTTAAGTTCATTGCAGAAATGGGCCAGAGAGCCTTCAAGGTGCTGAACCGCGATCTGATGAGCGCTGCGATGCCGTGCTTCGATCACCTCCATAACACCTTCAGCCTGGGTCAGATCAATGCGTCCATTAAGGAAAGCCCGCAGGGTAAACTCACCGGGCTGGGCGGTCCGGGCCCCGGCATAGCGCAGCGTTTCAAGGATCCGGCGACCGACAACCAATCCCCCATGGCAATGGATCTCAACGACATCTTCGCGGGTATAAGAACGTGGCGATGCCATGTAGACTGCCATGATTTCATCAATGACACGCTGCTTGGAATCGGTAAACTGCCCGTAATAGAGGCGATGGCTTTCCCAGGAAGGGGACCCGCCCCCGGCGGTCACCACAAAGGGACGAACAAGTTGCAGGCACCCGCGGCCGGAAAGCCGAATAATCCCGATACCCCCCTGACCGAAAGAAGTTGCCGGGGCCACAATAATGTCTTCACCCTGCGGCCGGTGTCCGGCAACAACCTTTGAGTGGGATGTAAGAGCCAGATCAAAACTCATACGGTTTCACGATGCATCAGTCTTTTTGTCGGTGAATCAGATACTGCTGCCCGATCGTCAACAGGTTGTTGACCAGCCAGTAGAGCACCAGCCCGGCAGGGAAATTAAGGAACAGAACAGTAAAAACAATAGGCATGGCGAGGAAAATCCGCGCCTGCATGGGATCCAGGGTCGTAGGGGTCAGTTTCTGCTGAACGAACATCGAGGCCCCCATCAGCAGGGGAGTCACATAGTAGGGATCCTTGGCAGACAGATCGGCGATCCATAGAAAGAAGGGCGCGTGCCGCAGTTCAATGGATATCAGCAGAGTTTTATAAAGAGCGAAGAAAACGGGAATCTGGACGAGCATGGGCAGACACCCGCCCAAAGGATTGACCCGGTGCTCCTTATAAAGATTCATCAGTTCAACATTGAGACGCTGCTTGTCATCTTTGTATTTTTCCCGCAGTTTCTGCATGTGAGGCTGCAGTTTCTGCATCCCTTTCATGGAGGAATAGCTCTTCTGAGTTAACGGCCAGAAAATGAGTTTAATTATAACCGTCAGCAGAATAATGGCGAGACCGTAGTTATGCAGAAATCCATAAAAGAATTTAAGAACATGCAGAAGAGGACGGGCCAGAAATCCGAAAAACCCGTAGTCCACAGCATCACTCAAGCGGTGCCCGGCGGCGGAAAGAATATCGAAGTCTTTAGGCCCCATGTAGGTGTTAAAGGAAAACTCGCGCACATCACCGGGAGAAAGGGTTTGATACCCGGTAAAAAGGGAAGTCACCACCATGTCGGACAGATAACGGACCTGAGCCTCACTGATGGTGTCGTCAACAGGAATCAGAGCTGTCAGAAAATATTTTTTTTCAAACCCGGTCCAGAAGATCGGTGCGGAGTAATTTTTATCTTCTTTGCGCAGGTCTTTGACCTTGTCCTGATACTTTTTATCTTCGGTCAGGGTGGTCGGCCCGACAAATTCGTACATGCTCCCTTCCATGTCGTCCGACCAGGGCTGTACGTGGGAAAAAACAAGATTGCCGGAGAGGGGAGCATTGCCCTTATTAGTGACCTTGAGAGTCACATTGATCTGATAATGATCAGCGTCGAATTCAAGAGTTTTGACAAAATCAAGTCCCTCAGCCGTTTGCCCGGTAAAGACCAGGGAGCGCTGTTCACCTTCAGAGAGGTGAAGGTCGCCACGATTCTGCCGGGACCAGGACAACCCCTCAAGGGAGCGAAAACCATCGGTTCCCCCCAGCCCGAGCGAACCGACACCGCGCTGAAGAGTATCCACCAGGACAACCGCATCCGCAGTATCCTTGAGGGACTGGCGATAATTCTTCAACTCCGTCCGAAGAACGCGACCGCTGTCCTGTGCAAGAGTCAACCGGACACGCGGCGTATCGACCACAAAAATACCCTGGTCAGCTGAGGATTTCAGCGGAAGCCCGACATTTCCGGAAACGGTATGATCAACAGGTGAAGAGGAGGCAGCAGGCATTTCGCCGGATGAAGATTGACTGACTTTCTGCTGTTGGGCAACGTCATTTTCCTGTTGGGATTGCGGCGGAAAAAGAATGGAAAAACCCATCCAGACAACCAGCATGAGAAGTATCGCTATCAGGGTTTGCTTGTTTTCCATGAGAACTCCCGATCAATAAAAACATCAGGGGAGAGGATCGTATCCCCCGGGGTGAAAAGGATGACATTTCGCCAGGCGTTTGCAGCCGAGGTAAACCCCGCGCAGGATTCCATATTGACGAATCGCCTGAAAACTATATTCGGAACAGGTAGGATAAAAACGACAGGAAGGCCCCTTCAGCGGAGAGAGGCAGATCTGATAAAATCGAATAAGGGCAAGTAGGATGCGACGCATGATTACTCCCGCGTCAATACCGCTCGAATTTCTTGAAGCACGTCGGAATAACGCAGCATGGGTGCTCCTCGCCGGGCGATAATACTGAAATCCCGACTCGGGGTTGCCCCCTTGAGATCCCGTCGAAAAACTTCCCTCAGCAACCTTTTGACCCGGTTTCTTTGAGGTGCGTTCCCGACTTTGCGGCTGGCTGTGATGCCAAGGCGGTTATGTTCCAGACCGTTCAATCTTTGGTATACAAGAAAGTGGGGCGTTTTAAAAAAACGCCCCTGCTTTCTGACCAGATTGAATTCACGACTGTATTTAAGACGTGCGGACGCAGGAAAAGCCTGTGTTTGACCCGCGGACACCGGACTATTTCTTAGGGGTGGTCACAGCGAGCTGGCGCCGGCCGCGGGAGCGACGACGGTTAATGATCTGACACCCCTTTTTGGTCAGCATCCGCTTGCGGAAGCCATGGGTTCTTTTACGACGAATACGACTGGGCTGGTAGGTTCTTTTGCTCATTATGCTAGCTCCTCTGGAGTAATTGATTCTTCAGGCGAAATCCAATAAAAAACATATCCACAGATCATTGTCAACACTGTTTCCTGTTCAGAGCAAAGAAAACAGTTCATCGGGGCTGTCAACAAATCTCCTTGAAATTAACGAGCCGCTCTGTTAGTTTATAGTGTTTCTAATTGTTTTAAATGGTTGTTTTCGCTTACAAATTCCACTTTATCCACACCTGTTCACAATGCTGTTTAAAACCTGGTGGACAGATGTGGACCGCTCTTCTACCTCAAAAAAAACGAATCGATTTTATGGATACTCTCTGGCGTGAGACACTCGAAC
>DSCZ01000320.1 GCA_011048855.1 Desulfobacteraceae bacterium
CCATGAGCATGCCTTCCTAGACAACTCAGCCCCAGGTGCATCCGGGTGGTCCGGAACTAACTCCGGGAAACGACGTACACCAGCCTTGTAACTTGCATTCGGAAACGGCGCTGCATAGGCCGCGGCCTCTTCTGGGCTGAGCCCCGGCGTGCTTCGTTGCATCAATGTAGCAATGTTGAAGTCAGGCCTGCTCCTGACGTAAGCCCGCCAAGCCAGGAATCCATCGCCTAATGGAACATCGCCAGTCCCCAGCGTGGTATTCATAACCAGTAGTGCTGAAAATCGATCCGGCCTCTTCATTGGCAGGGTTAAACCAAGCAGCCCGCCCCAGTCTTGGCAGACGAGCCGAATATTCTGAAGATCCAGTCGATCAATCAGAGACAGCAACATCTTGCGATGAAAATGAAAGGTGTAGACCGATTCTTCGGTCGGTTTGTCTGATCGTCCGAATCCTATGAAATCGGGTGCGATTACTCGATGGCCCGCTTCAACAAATACTGGAATCATATTCCGATATAGATAGCACCAGGTGGGTTCACCATGCAGGCATAACCAGACGGCATCGGCATTCGCAGGCCCCTCGTCTCTGTAGTGAACGCGAAGACCACTAACACCCGATAAATCTTCCAGGTAGTTAGGAGCGAATGAAAAACCAGGCAAGTTGAGAAAGCATTCATCCGGTGTTCGCAGAGTCTGCATTTTTTACCTCCAAATTTTTCGGGGAGAATTGATTCGTCGTCCAACGATAGAGCTGTGGGGCCGGGAAACGCGCCTGCACGGCATTGAAAAAAACTACAAAATTATTGCCAACTACGGAATCGGAAAAAGCCACGGCTTTTCCCGGTCCCTCACAAGCGACTGGTTAAGCCTGCATTTTCTATTAAAAAGCGAACAATCTCTGAAGTATTGAAATGATTTCCAGTTGGTCTTTTGAATCTATTGTACCAAGTTTCTTAATAAGTCTTGCCTTATCGATTGTTCTTAGTTGATCCAATACAATTTGCCCGTTCTTCTTTTGAAAAGTACAAAAAACACGAGTGGGATATTCTTTTTGAGCAGAAGTCATTGGGGCAATAATCACCGTTCGAATATTACGATTCATTTCATCAGGAGAGATCACCAAACATGGCCTGGTTTTTTTAATCTCTGAACCGATAGTAGGATCAAGGTTAACCAGATAAACATCAAAACGCTTAATTACCATTGCCATTCTTCTTCATCCCAGGAATGTAAAATGTTATCGTCAAAAATGGGTTCGTCATGGCCTTTTTCTGCCATGGCCTTGAAAGCGGCATCCCAGCCGTCACGGACATTCTTAACAGGTCGAATGATGATTTGATTTTTTTCAACCTCAATCTCAACTTCGTCCATAATGCCGGTTTGATCAAGGATTGGTTTTGGGATACGCAAGCCTTGGGAATTACCAATTTTAATTACACGTGCTCTCATTAGAGATCTCCTTGTTTGTCCAGGTGATCACAATGTAATTACACCGCCATTGAAAGTCAAGTTTAATTGGGTCTTTCTTGTTCTGTGTGGTTGTTTGCGCGCACACAGAGAACCAGCTTGCCTATGGGAACCGATACCGCATCTTTCATCTGGAGAATGGCTTGGGCATATTTCGTATCCAATCGTTCGAAAGTGTCTTCGCTTCGAAAATCGCGGGATCCCACATATTCCGAGACCGCTATGACTTCGCCAGAACCGATAGCGCCCATGGTATCCGCATCTTGCACCTGAAAGATATCGCCAACACGCACCTTATCGAACCAGAAGGTCTCTACAAAGAGACGAACCTGTTTTTCCGGCTTGCCGATGACGATACGCTGGTAATCCTGCGGGTTAAGCTGTTCACCCATGCGTACGTCAAATTTGTACAAGCTCCCTTCAATTGGGGATCGCAGAGTCAGGGCGTCCAGCTCGCTCTTTCTCAGATCGACTTCCGCTCGAGCTGTCTCGATTTGCCGGCGGAGCAGTTCTGCTTCTAAAGATTTCTGGCTGTATTCAATTACGGCCTGGGAAGTTGCCGTTACGATCTGCTTTCGAATCAGATTCGCTTCAAGCAAATTTTGAGTGTACTCCTGTTCAGCTATAGCTCCAGTTTGGTACAAAGGCTTTTTTCTGTTCAATACATCAAGGACGAGATCCAGCCGCCCCTCCAGTTCTCTCACTCGTTGCACCGCAACCTGAAGCGCTGGTTGTCCGGCAAGCCCTTCCCCGGATAAAGGCATTACTCTCTTCAATTCATCAAGAATGAGACTTAGTCGTACTTCACTTTCCGTTACTCTTGAAATCGCGACTTCGAGTGCCTGACTTTCAACTTCCTTTTCGAGTTCACATAGAACCTGCCCAGCGGAGACTTTCTGCCCTTCCTTAACAAAAATCCGCTCAACTCGACGGGCTTGCTGAGGCCCGACAAATACCTCGCGGTCAAGCGGTTCAACGAGGCCGTACAAACGAACGGGCGCCAGATCCAGAGATGGGGTCCGACTTGGTGCCGGTGGGGCGGAGGCCTTTCGCAAGGATATCTGAATGTAGGAAATACCGATCACCACAACGAGGATGAATAGTAGAACCCCCACAATAGAACGAAACTTTTTCATCTTACCTCCTGTCCCTCCAGATAGCGCTCGTGGGTGTCAGATACAATGGTCCCGTTTTCAATCTTGATCAAACGGTCAGCGTAAGGGAAAACCCTTGCATCATGCGAGACTACAATGACAACCCTGCTCTCCTCGATTGCAATACGCTTCAGGATAGCCATGACCGCCTGTCCGCTTTCCGCATCCAATGCAGAGGTTGGCTCGTCGCAGAGCAGAATGGCAGGGTCCTTGATCAAGGCTCGTGCAATGGAGGCCCGCTGCTTCATGCCGCCGGAAAGAAGCCTTGGCTGCATGTGAGCAGTTCCCTCCAGGCCGAGGGACTTCAAGAGCTCTTCCGTGTTTGAGCGGAAATCATCTGGTAGGCCAGCACCCTGGACAGCAAACGCCAGGGCGATATTCTCCATGACGCTGAGGCCTTCGATCAACATGGGTTGCTGAAAGACAAAGCCGTAATGTCGCAATCGGAGCATAGCTGACTCGTCATCTGAGAGCATCGTAACCTCACGTTCAGACAAATAAAGTGAGCCTTCAGAGGGACGCAATACCAGCCCCATGATGGAAAGAAGCGTAGTCTTACCACTGCCGGATGGTCCGGAGAGCACCGTCAATGCACCCGGCTTGAATTCCGCATCGGTCGGAAACAACACCCGCCGCAGCTGGCGACCGTCTGAAAAATCACGTGCTATCTTTTCCAGTTTCAGCACTGCCACACTTTCCTTTCCAATTTCAATGAAACACCGAGGCCGGCTCTGCTTTCAAGGCAAAACTCAATGCAATCAGGGAGCCTACGAGACTCACCAGCAGAGTGCCGCCCGCGAGAAGCGGCGGAACCTGCGCGGGGAAAAAACTGGGGATAGAAGAGCCTTGCGTGGTATTCAGCAATGTTGCCAGCATGAGAAAACCGACAAACAGGCCGATACCCGAAATAATCAACACCTCGCTGAATACGACTACCGCAATATCCCTGCGCCTCCCACCGATGGCACGCATGGCTGCAAAATCTCGTGCCCTGCTCAGTACACTCGTATACATGGTCAAAGAAATGATGACTACGCCGATCAGGACAGCAATAATGGTGGAAAAACCGAAACTGCCCCCAATGCCGGTATTGGTAAAATAGTAGCGTCGCGTCAAGCGGGAGAGCTCATCTGTTCCGTAAACGGAATTTTCTGGCATCACGGCACGAAGCGCGGCAAGTGCGGCCTCCTTATTTACGCTGGGCTTGAAACGAATCAGAATCGCAGAGTAGCGCCCCGGAGGAGTACGGGCGATGTCTTTGACCTTATCCAGGGAAGCGAAGACGAGAGTCCCCTGAAAGCCCCTGGCGCCTTCGCTGATCGCCCCCACCCGAACCCTCCTGTCTCCGATTTCGGTCACTTGGTCCAGCAAAGGGTTGCCGAGTTTGCTCAGATCCAGCCGATCTACGGTTATGGATTCGAGGTCAAGTAAGGCTTGTTCATCTGCCTTCTCAAAATCCCACGGCCCTCCTGCGAGGCGAGGACGCCGGATCCCTATGACGCGGACGGATTCAAAGGAGCCGTCGATTGTCTTGAACAATCCATTGCCGATGAGGATCGGTTCCGCCCATTCCACCTCTTCCAAGCCCATGGCGCGATCCACGTAGCGCCCGGAGATGAAGTTCCCCGCATCTGCATTGCGGACATTGGCACTCATGATCCAGGCGTCTGCTCCGCTATGATCCACAAGTACGGACATGTAGTTCAACAAACCGAAGAGGATGGAGAGCTGCTGGCCCACCAGAAAGACAATGGCCACCACACCGAGAAGCGCCCCCGCTGTTGAGGAACGATCATGCACGACCATACGAAAAGCGGTCAGGCTACGCATCGATAACGCCCTCGCTGGCCAAACGAAAACCTTCATCGAAATCAAGGGCTACCATGGCTGCCCGGCTTTCCAGCACGGCCTTTGCCAAGACAGCGCCACGGCCACCCAGTATGATCCGGCAATGTCCGGACTCGAGGTGAACCTTCTCGATCACATCCAATACCCCATCGAGCCTGGAGAGCATGGTAAATGTGAGGAAAAGCGCTTTCGGCTTGAAGGCCCCAACCGCTCGTGCTATCTGATCGGCAGGCAAGCCTCCCCCCAGATTTTTCACTGTCCAGCCCCGGAATGTCAAATACGAGGCAAGCGCCAGCGGAATCAGTTCATGCTCATCCCCAGGGGCGCAAGAAACCATCGCGACTTCATCCGTCTTCTGCTGGGACTCAGGCATCATCGTAAGTCCGGCAAGGAGACTTCGGATCGCCTCGGTAGCGAGATGTTCCTGAAAAATCTCCAGCTCATTGGATTCCCAGCGTTGTCCGACCTCGGCCATCGCCGGAAGCACCACCTCAACGATCAGACGGTCCGGCGAGTCGAGCGTTGAGGCGATCTCTGAAATGACTTCTCGTGCACCTCGAACGTCGCCACCGAGGAGTTTTTCCAGAAGCGCAGGCTGGACCGTCTCGATAGAGGCCTTGCACACGCTGGACGTTTGGTCGATCAATCTATCCAGATCATCCCTGATGGATTGGATCGGTTGAGCCAGTTCATTGCATTCGGGTGGCTTGATCAATCCTTGAATTGCCATGATCCAACTATCCAAAACCAGAGCAAAGGCATCGTGGCTTGAACCGCGTGCGCCAAATACCGTTACATACCATTTGGACTCTTCCCGCAGAGCAGGAAAAAGGTGGTGTCTGTAGACGACATTCAACAGCCGCCCAAATTCTATGGCGTACTGCAGCAAATGTTGATCTGTCCTCTCCAGATCCGGCCTCTGGTGGTAGTGCCACTCAAGTTCCAGTCGCTTGAGAACCAGGGCCGACAGGTTTCCAAACTCAGATGAAAATAGCCGTGAGCCAGAATTAGATACGGTGTTCATCATAATTACTGTCCAATCGGGATAGGGAAGCCCTCGCGGGCTTTCCCTCCCACACCACCCGGCATACGGGTCCGTACCAGGGCGGTTCGGTCTGGTTGAATAACTCAGTGAGC
>DSCZ01000240.1 GCA_011048855.1 Desulfobacteraceae bacterium
ATACAAGCCCTTCATGAACCACGGCCTCGGCATCGTCATATTTTTCCTGCTGCTCAAACAGTGTCGAAAGAATAAGATAAAGTTCGCTTCTGGTTTCTCCTGCCTCACGAAGCTGTTGAAGCACGGTGACCGCCTGGTCCCGCTGTTCGAGGTCATTGTAGATCAAAGCGATATGCACCCTGGAATTAAAGTAGTATACTGAATCCTCGGGCACCCGGTTGAAATGGGAAATTGCTCGATCCGTGTCACCTGCCTGTTGGTATGCCGTAGCGAGATAATGGCGGGATTTCGAATCGTCGGGCTCTTCCTTCACAACGGCTTCAAGCTCTTCGATAGCGCGATCATACCTGCCCTGTTTCAGGTAAACCAGACCTATCACCTGCCGTTGCAGCTCTCCCTTCTCGGTTACCTCCTTCAAACGCTTAATGTACTGCTCAGCCAGTTCGTGCTTCCCGAGATCGACATAAAGAGTGATAATCCGCTCCAGAGCGGCGGTGTCATCGGGCCTCAACGTTAGCAGGCTTTCAAAAATCTCGACTGCTTCCTCGGTTCTTCCGGTGATCTGGTAAAGGGTGCCAAGGTCGAAAAGGACTGGACCGATATTGCCGCTTGATTCAATCGCGGCCAACAGCGAGGCTTCCGCCTCCGGGTATTCTTTAAGTTGTAAATGAATCCGCCCTCTAAAATACTCTGCCACAGGGTGATCGGGATTTTTTTCCAGGATAATTTCAAGATTTTCCAGAGCCTCCCGATAGCGTCCCTGCTTGGCACTGAGATTTGCCAGCATCAGGCGCAGCCGCTGATCCTCCAATGACCCGAGCCTCAATGCTTCCGAATAGTGTTCGGCCGCCGTTTCATCATCCCCCCCGGTTGCGTGCAGGTCTCCCAGAAAAACATATACCTCCGGGCTTTCCACGTGAAGCCGAGCGCATTCAAGCCCCTGCGCCAGGGCCGCTTCCATATCCCCCGACTGCCGGTAGACGCGGGCAAGGCTCACACAGAGATGCGCGGAGGACGGATCCAGTTCCACCGCACGGGAGAGAAACGAAGATGCTTTACCAAAATCCCGTTCTGAAAGTGCGAGACTGGCTGCAGTATATAATCGATATGCTTCGGCTACGACGTCCTTTTCGGAGCGCACGGCTGCAGGATCTTCAACTGGCGGCGAGTCGGCGGCCATATTCTGCGGAGTGACACAGCCGGAACAACATAAAAATACCACTGCCACCAACGCCAAAAACTTTAGCTTAAAAAAAAGGCAGTAAAAATTCATAAATAGCCTTAAATTTATCTTGAATCGTAAGAGTTAGAATATTCTTCTTCAAAATTGGGTATTTGTTCATTTAAATACGTTTTTATCTTTTTGACTATTTTTTGTTGAATTTGACGGACCCTTTCTCGGGAAATACCGTACTTGTCGCCCAATTCCTGCAACGTCACGGGCTTTTCCGACATTATTCGGTTGTCGAATATATCCAAATCTTTACCTGATAAAGTTTCCCTGAATTCCTTGAGCTTCTCGGACAACTTGAGCCCCTCCTGTTTCTCGAAAAGCTTCTCGTCGGCGCCCATTCCCGGGTCCGGCATCAGGGAATCATAGGCTTCCCTGGAGTCGTCCCCACCTACAGGCGAATTGAGGGAGACCTCCCAGCTGCCGAGCCGCTGGCTCATCTCGACTACTTCCTCTTCTTTCACATCGAGGCGCTCGGCCAGCAGACGGGGCTCTGGGGCAAACCCTTCGCTGATCAACTTTTCCCTTTCCTTGGCGAGGTTGAAAAAAAGCTTTCTCTGGCTCTGAGTAGTCCCTATTTTTACCAGCTTCCAGTTATCCATTATAAATTTTAACATATAAGCTTTGATCCAAAATGAAGAGTAGTAAGAAAATTTAATACCCCTGTATGGATCAAATTTTTTCACCGCCTGCAACAAGCCAAGGTTTCCTTCCTGTATCAGGTCCAGCAAATTCTTTGTCCAGTAACGATGAAAGTCCATCGCGATTTTAACCACGAGTCTCAGGTTCGAAGTAACAAGGGTATAGCCAGCGCTCTCGTCGTTCTTTTCCCGAAAACGTATCGCAAGCTCCTTTTCTTCTTCTCTTGAAAGGAGTCTGTATTTTTTGATCTCCGACAGGTACAACTGCAGAGGGTCGTAGGGAACAATCGGTCGGTCACCGCTGGAAGGCACGGGCATAAAAGAAGGCGGCTTCACATCCCCATCATCGCCGTCGAGATCTTCTACACCCTCCACATCTTCGACTTCTTCGCCGTATATTTCTTCGCTGTTTCGCATATAAAGCTACGCTAAAACCACCTTCATATATTTCTTTTTTCCCGCCCTCAACAATATATGCCCTTCAACCATATCATCAATTGAGATATTCCGGTCATACACAGATATCTTTTCCCCGTTTATATATGCACCTCCCTGGGCTATCAGCCGGCGGGCTTCGGCCCTGGTCCTTCTCAGACCGGACTGTTCAAAAAGCAAATAAGCGGGTATCCCCTTTCGAATTTCGTCCGGGGAAACATGGAAAGTCGGCACGGAGCCGGCAGAAGATCCGTCTCCATTTCCAAAAAGCCGTCTCGATGCCTCCCTGGCTTTTTCAGCTTCTTTTTTTCCATGACAAAGGGCGGTCGCTTCGAAAGCCAAAACTTCCTTTGCATCTCTGAGCTGCTCCCCCTCCACGGAACACAGGCGATCGACGTTTCCCATCGGAAGAAGGGTGAATACCGAAAGGAACTTCCGGACGTCCCTGTCGTCCTGATTGATCCAGTATTGGTAATAGTCATAGGGAGAAGTCATCTCGGGGTCCAGCCAAACAGCTCCTTTGTGGGTTTTGCCCATTTTTACGCCGGAAGAAGTCGTCAGCAGCGGAAACGTTATACCGTAAGCCTCCCCCCCCTCGAGCCTCCGTATCAAATCAGCACCCGCCAGGATGTTTCCCCACTGGTCGTTTCCGCCCATCTGAATTCTGCAGTCGTGATCGACGAACAGGCGCCAGAAATCGTATGCCTGAAGCAGCATATAGTTGAACTCTATGAAACTTAAACCTGTTTCCAGCCGCTGCCTGTAACTCTCGGCTGCCAGCATCCTGTTGACACTGAAGTGACGTCCGATGTCTCGAAGGAAGTCTATGTAATTCAGCCTGGTCAGCCAATCGGCGTTGTTGAGCATCAACGCACCGCCCTGCTCGAAATCCAGGAAACGTGAAAGCTGAAGCCTGATTCCATCGGCGTTGGCGTCCACTTCCTCTCTTGACAGGACAGGTCTGGCTTCTGTTTTTCCACTGGGATCCCCCACCAGTGTCGTCCCTCCTCCAATAAGGGCGATCGGCCGATGACCGCCTCTCTGCATGTGGACGAGGGACATTATTGGAAGTAAATGCCCCACATGAAGGCTGCGGGCTGTAGAATCGAATCCGACATAGCAGGTGGTCGGCTGTTCCAATCTTTCTCGAACCATCTCGGGATCGGTAGCCTGTTCAATAAAGCCCCGCTCCTCAAAAATTTCGAACACATTGTCCATTTCTTTCACTCCACAGCTTCCGGCAACCTCACCCGAACGACCTGGCCGGAAGCTCCGAGGGGGCCGATTTCCTTTCCATTCAGTTCAAGAGCCAGCCCACCTGCGTTGCCTATCAGCAGATCAAACATTCCCCGGGCCTCCCACTCAGGCTCCCTCCCCGGGGAGAATATATATTCCCTGGGTTCTCCACCATCTATTGATATGCGCATCCAAGTCCTTTCCTTGACCGCCGCTTTCAAAATCAGCGGCATTTTTACAGATTCCCTCTCCACCTCTTCAACCCTTTCGACGGTAGGCGGAACGGAGATTTCACCCGATCGAGTTTCAGGCTCAAGAGCGTGTTCTTCAAACGTTGGTTTCTCCACGTCTGAACTTTCTTCGGGAACGCTCTCCGCAACCCGGACTTCCCTTCCGGGAGCCATGGATGCCGTTTTATCCGCTACTCCCTCCACCACGGTCACAGCTGGAGGACCAGTTTCTTCCCCGGGTGACCCGGGCCTCCTGGGTTCGGGTTTTCGATGGATTGTTTCACTTTCAGCCTCGGATGACAAAGCCTCCGTCTGCAGTGCAGCAGGAGCCGCGGCATCACGCTCGGAGGAAATTCTCGGCCCCGCCCACTCGCGCCACAGCATGAATACACCGAAAAAAATAGCGATCAACAGCACGGATGTCAGAAGTACGGACGGTTTTATCTTACTCCCCGGCTTTTTCGGCGTTATTTCCGAAAAGGGACTCTTCCCGGCCGGCAGTGCATCACTATGGCGTTCAATCACTTCGGCGGCATCCAGACCCAACGCGCGTGCATATGAGGCAATGAATCCCCGCACCAAAGCCTGAGACGGCAACCCGTTCCAATCTCCACGTTCGAGTGCTTCCAGAAATCTCGGCCGGAGCCTGGTGATTTCAGTCAAATCCTTGTAATCCAGACCTTTGGCTTCTCTTGCAGCCCTCAACCTGTTTCCAAGTTCAACAGCGGAGTTTTTTTCCGGGAAATCGTCATCCAGGATTTCCAATTCTGCATCAATTTCCTTCATTTCACTCCACTTTCAGAGGACCGTCTTGATATAGGCCCCCTCTTTGAGATCTGCTATCCATTTCCTGTATCTGGCATCCATTTCCTTTTCATAAAGAATATCGTAGATCGCATCTTTTACTTCTTCGAAAGGTTTCGCTTCTCCCTCACTACGTTCCAGCACCTTCAGAATCTGTATCCCCGCGGGCCGTATTATCGGCTCGGTTATATCCCCTGGAGCCAACCGTTCTATTTTATCAAGGATTTGTTCGTCGAGTTCGCCCCATGAAAAAATCCCTAGATCTCCACCCTCGTCAGCGCCCGGCCCCTTGGAAAATCCGGCTGCAAGTTCCGCGAAAGATTCTCCTTTCCTCAGGCGCTCAAGGATATCCTCGGCTTTGTCGACAGCCGCTGCACGGTCGTCGGCATCATCGGGATTCCCAAACATCAGCACGATTCCGGCAAGATGTACCTTCCCGGTGGTAGAGAAAGAATCTTTATTTGATTCATAATACTGCCGGAGGTCTTCCTCCCTTATGATTATTCTCGATTTAACTTCGTAATTGACAAGCCTGTCCCGCTGAATGCTTCTACGCAGGTCCTCCTTGAGGTGTTCAAGAGATGCCCCCTCCCTTCTCAGATTATACAGGAGCTCCTCGTCACTCCATCCATTGGAGCGTTTGACTCGTTCAACCGCCGCGTTGACTTCTTCCTCCGAAACTTTTATGCCCAGTTCGTTGACCTTGGAAAGGGTGATCTTTTCCTCGATAAGCAGGTCAAGCACCCTCTGCCTTATTTCCTCGAACCTGTTCCGGTCTTGTGCTTTTAATTTTGCCGGCTCGTTTCCGGTCAATTCTCTTATACTGTTGTTCAGTTCGTAAAGAGTCACCACATCTTCATTCACAAAGGCCACGACACGGTTTGTCACCTCCGCACCGACCCCGCCCCAGCCGAACAAAACGACAAATGGAATCAATACAAAATGGACAGCAACCATTTTCATAATTACCACTCCAAAACACCTTCAAGGCGGCGATGCATCTGGACCCTCATATC
>DSCZ01000283.1 GCA_011048855.1 Desulfobacteraceae bacterium
ATGGAATAGATGACGAACCAGGCCTTCTCCCCCCTGGCCGCCATGGGCTCCTCCGCATCCTTGATTCCCAGAAGGTAGCGCTGCAGCAGGTAAACGATGTATTTGGTACCCCTCGTGCCAAGGTTTGGAATTTCAATCAGGTCGCTGAGAATATAGTAGGCATCGTAGCGGAGCAGAGGGTTCCCGTTGAAAAGAATGGAAGAAACCCCTGCGATGAAAATCACGTTGTAGGCCACGGACCTCACCGGGCCGGGCTCGGCGCTCACCCACACCATCATCGCCAGGGCGGCGAGGAACAGTTCCACGGCCATGCCCGCGGCCCCCACCACCACCCTTTCCCTTTTCTCCCGGAATGCGGACGATGCAGAGGCGTCAACATACGGTATCGGAGTGAAGACCAGCAGCATGATGCCCATATCGTGGACTTCCCCCCCCTTGGTCTTAACCGCGAAACCATGGCCGAATTCATGGAAGGCTTTAAGGATCGGAAAGGTGAGCCACAGGATCAAAAGGTTACTCGGGGCGAGAATCCTGTCTGTTAAATTTTCGGTGAGTTCCGGCCAGTGCAGGGCCGCGAGAAAAACTGCGAAACCCACCGCGGCGAGCCATATAACGGCCCCGAACCAGCTGAAAAAAGGACGTGCGAGCCATTCGAAGCGGTTCAGGAAACGTTCCGGGTCAAGGATGTGGAAGCGGACGAAAAGGGGGCTTTTAAGGTTCTGGAAGCGCTTGGCCTGTTTTCGCTTTTTACTGCGCTTGACCAGCTCCGATGTATCCGGAATCACATCGGATTGAAGGGCATCGACGGAGTGAAGCTGGCTCAAAAGCCGGATCACTTCGTCCTGTGTCGGAGCATCTTCTCCGAGCCTCGCCCTTGCGACGTCCCAGATCTCCTGTACCGTGCGCCTTCCGTTCATCAAGCCTATAATGAGGTTGGCAGTCGGGGTGAAGCGCTGGAACTTGCCCGAGGAGTGATCCTCCAGTACATACCAGAGCTCGCCCCGGTAATGGTGCCTGTGAATCTCCACGTGGCTCCGCAGCCTGGGCTTAAGCCCTGCAACCCGGTACCACGACGGGCTGAAATACGAATCAGTCATA
Source organism: Desulfobacteraceae bacterium (assembly GCA_011048855.1). Next base: position 1,099 of record DSCZ01000283.1, read on the forward strand.
GTATCGCCATTTCAGGGTCTATACTTCCAGATCTGCAGCCTCAGCCAGTCAACGGCCCCGTGGGTCCAGACCCATATAAGCCTTCGACGATCCACCGTGACCTTTCCGACCCCTTCCATACCCGGCCTCAGTCGTTCGGAAAATCTTTCCATTTTCGCTTCCACGCGAAAATAATTCCGGCCCTCCTTGGAAAGGGAAACAGGCGTGATCTTCTGCACCACAAATGGAAACTTTTCCCCGGATATGGACGGAAGCACCAGCTCGCTTTTCTGACCCACCTGTATATGGCTGACGTCGCGCTCGTCCACTTCCACGATCACCCGGTACTCGTCAAGGGGAGCCACCCTGAAAAGCTCTTTCCCACGCTCCACCGGTGATCCGAGGGACTGGCTGAGGTCTCCGCTCATGATAACCCCGTTAAACGGGGCTTTGACTCTCGTACGGGCCAGTTGTTCATCAATCAGATCGAGCTGGGCATCCGCCTGATCGATTTTGGATCGTATGATCCGGATCTGGGAGCGTTCACGCTTGGCCATCGCCTCGTGATACTGGTTCGTAAGCTGTTCTTTCTCGGTTGACCACTTGAGCCGTTCGAGCCTCAGATCCCGATCGTCCAGCAAACACAGAAGATCCCCCTCACTCACCACGTCCCCGGGCCGCACGGGGGCCTCCTTGATGTATCCGTCAAAGGGGGCTGCGACCGCCCGCTGCACCTCCCCCTCGATGATCGTAGGGGCCGAAACCCTGTAATCCACCGTGAACACGTAAAAAAAGGCAACGACGGCAGTCAGTCCGATAAGTACTAGTTTACGCACCAGGTGGCCCGGTCCCAGGATTTTCTTGAGCTGATCCGCCCCGGAGTCAATGACTTTCCGGATGAGCCACCTTTCCTCCAGTCGTTTTGTATCCAGGATTGGTCCTATCAGGGCTGAAATCGTCTCGCATGCTTCCAGTGTTTCTTCGCTGAAAGGTTTATCTGCCGGCCGCTCCAGGGTGAGTCCACCGATAAGCTTCCCCCTGTTTTCGAGAGGCACCGTGAGAATAGAGCCGGCCCCGTGCCGGCGGGAAAGTTCTTCATGGTCCCGGGTCACAAGCGGAAGTCCTTCCGCAGGCGATGGGTAAACGACGGGAGCGCCCTGGTCCACAGCCTCGTCCATAGCAGCCCCGATGGCCCGGACCAGGTTGGTCTCCTTGCCGAAGTCGGCCGCGTGAGACATCGCCTTGACCCGGGTCTTGTTCCGGCTGATGAACCCCAGGCTCACCCGGTCGCATTCCAGAACCGTGGCCATACGGGTTACAAGGGCCATGGCTCCCGCCTGGAATCCTTCATACTCCAGGCTGCTTGCCACAAGATCCAGTACATTTTCCAGCCGTTCCGTCAGTTCTGCTGATTTACGGGCTTCGCCCCGCCGTATCATCACCTCGAGCCAGGCGGCGCCCCAGTGCAGCATCCTCAGGATACCCTGGAGCTCCTGGCCGGGGTACTCCTTGATTTCAAGCACCACAACGCCGTGCAGTTTATCCGAAACCTCTATTGGATAAGCCACGTGGGCGCTTCCGGGCCCACTCGTCTCCTCCGCCGCTATCAGCATTCCGCGCCGTTCTCGGAGAGCGCGCTCTGCGGCGTCTGTCAGATGATTCATGCTGAGCTTGGCATCAGGCCAAACCGCCACCGGAGAATAAGGTCCTCGATCGGGGTGCCCGAGCAGAACCATTCCGCACCTCACCCCTTTAAGCATGCGGCACTGAAGCGGCAGCCAGCTCTGGCAGAAAGCCCTTGGTGTTGTCGCTTCCGCGAACTGTCGCCAGAACACCCTGTCAGCATCGAGGCTTGGCACCCCATCTCTTCGAGGGGGAATTTCTCCTGAAATATTTTTCATTTGTCAACCGGGGTTCGGTCAAAGCCCTGTCAAAAAGAAAATACTTATAAAACCCTGCTTTAAATCCGAAGTTGATGAAACCATAAAGAGCCCTTCAGTCGTCATTGCCCGACAACCATCTCCCTCGGGGTCGGCGTCGCTGTCGGAATCGGTATCGGAAGTTGATCGGCGCCTTTTCGACCCCGATACCGATCCCGACCCCGACGCCGATAAAGCGGAGATGAGACTTTTTATGATCACATCATCTTTTGGTTGTCTCCTTCTACGCCCCTTGAGGCGCCCCGATGTTAAGGGCACCGTATCGTTTTTCATAATCAGCCAGAACATTGTTCAAAAGGACGGAAAGACGCTTGGCGGCGAAGGGACTCAGCACGACCCGGTCGGACAGTTCCACTTTAATTTCTTTCTGCCCTGAATGCCAGGCCTGGTTCATGCCGAACAGTAGAACGATCTCTTCCCGGCCGCCTGCAACATTGGAGACATTACAGTAAACACTGCGCATGTTGGTATCGTCCCACACGATCCTGGGCTGACCGCCTGCCTGTTCACTTTTCTCTACGTTGGCATCCTTGTTTTCCGCCATTGCCTTCTTCCTCCATGATTTCTCAAAGGGTTGTTTTTAATGACCTGCAGGAAATGCATTTCTTGTTATTATATCTTTTTTTCGGCGGGAACCGCAATTTTTTTATACGGAGCGATGCCTGCAACAGGGTCCAGCAATAAAAAGGCACGGCCGATCACAACCAGGGTCAACCGGCGGAATCAGCCGTGCCATAACATACGGATCAAATCCGGGAGTTGTTGATCTTACTTCTTCCTCCACACGGATTTGCCGTTATTCCCGCCGGTTTTCAAGACCGGCGGAGCCGCTTGAGACTTTTTCGTTCCTGCGAGCACCAGTGCGATTCCCGCATTGGGATCCTCCAGTCCTTCGGCGCAGTTGGTCAAAAAGTCCGAAATCCATGGATTCTCCTTTTCCAGACCGGAAAAAGCATACGAGGCATTCGGCTCCGGAGCCAGGCTCACTTTCATGCCGGCGTTGTCAAGGCCCGCTTTATTCATTTCGGGACGCGTCTCCGGAGATTCGCTTTCGGAGTTGTTTATCTCCGTCGCCCTGAAGAAATTCGGGGTGCGCGAGGCGCCTTTATTTGGAGCACCGCGTTGAACATCCTGTTCGTTATTAAGGGTTTCCCAGCCCGAAACAGGATCGCCTGGTGTAATGCCGTACAGGGCGTAATCATCTTCACCGGCCGCGACGACATCGTCATCCCCGGCAGCGGCTTTCATCAGCCCCGGGGATTGTTCCGGAGATTCACTTTCAATTTGATCCGACTCGATTTCATCGAAAAACTGCGGCGAACGCGAATCGTAATCTGTTGCAACACGCCCGGAATCCTCTCCGCTCGCCAGGATGTCTCCAGATGAAATGGAATTCATAGCGGGCGATTCGATGTCACCTTCCCTGAATTCATTTTCCCCCTGGCCACCGAATAACCGGTCGTTTTCCGTACTGCTGTAAAGCGTGTCGTCGCCTTCACCACCGAAGACGATGTCGTTTCCATCTCCCCCTGCGAGAATGTCGTTGCCGGTGCCTCCGAAAATCCGGTCATCTCCCCCACCACCATATATGAAATCTTCACCGCCGTTTCCGAAGATGATATCGTTGCCATCCCCCCCATAAATCATATCGTCCACAGGGGAGCCGAAAATCTTATCATTACCGGGACCTCCAATGAGGATCGCGGGGCCGCCACCGGCGAAGAGGATGTCATCACCGGCGCCACCGTCGATTGTCACCGGTTTGACAATCTTCTTGTCAATAGTGACGATGTCGTTTCCGTCGCCAACCAGGACAACGATGCTGTCAAAGGTATTTGCATCGAATATGCGGGTATGACCCTGGTCAGGTAGAAAACCCGCCTGGACCTCGATCCATTCCTCATCCTGGCCGGTAAACTTCACCTTTACATTATCCTTACCGGGGGTCCCGACGATTTGAAGCACACCGTTGTTGACCGCCGCACCGGTAATGAAAGCCGTGGTCGTCTGCGAGGTCATGCCGTTGTCGTCGTCTGAAAGGGTTGCCTTGATATCGTAAATTCCGCCGTCCACGTACTCGTGAACGCCCGTGAAAGACCCCGTCCCATTGCTTCCAATGACCGTTGCATCTGAAATCGTGCCGTCGCCCCATTCGATTGTGGCCGAGTGCGTATCCAGGCTTCCCACATCCATGTAGGTGCCGGAAATGGTGACCGGCATGTTTACCCCGGCATCTCCGAGATCCCCGGCGTCGGCGTCAAGGCTGGTGATGGTCGGAGCGACGTTCCTCACGGTTACGGACGCAGTCGATGAATCGGCGCCACCCCCGTCGTCCGTCACCGTAACCGTGATCACATAATCGCCGATCGGTGCGTCGCCAGGGTTATCCAGGTAGCGGTGAGAAGCTGAGAAGGTTCGTTCCTCCTGGTTCACATCAAGAGGCGTCACGGTGCCGTCGCCCCAATCCACCATGCCGGTATGGGTGTCGGCGAGCCCTTCATCCGTAAAGGAGCCTGTCACCACGGTCACCCCGTTTTCATCGATCACACCCGGCTCCACGA
>DSCZ01000284.1 GCA_011048855.1 Desulfobacteraceae bacterium
ACATTTTTGAAATCAAAACGTATAATATTATAGAGTTGATAACCCCTCTATTCTAAAAGGATCTTTCATGCGTCTACTTTTTCTGCTGCTTTTTTCCGCGGTGATATGCTCCTGTACCTCGGATATGTCCCTTCTGCACCAAACAGAAACCATGAGCCCAAAGGCCAGGGATTTTTTAAATCAGAACACGCCTCCTGTTTTCGACAGCACTCTTACTCCGGAGACGGTTGCCGCGATCCGGAAGACGCAACGAGACGCATCCGCGCGGGAACGGGATCATTTCCGCCGAACGCTTCTTTCTTCCATGGAGTTGGGAATGGTAGGCGGCGTGCCGGTTGCCATGCTGGTTCCCAAAAACATATCCGGGGAAAATCAGGGTAAAGTAGCCATGTATATGCACGGCGGCGGTTTTGCCCTTGGCAATCCTGACGATGCCTACGCTATGCGTCTTGCGAGTCTTTTGCAACTTCCCGTGTATGCGGTCAAATACCGGCTGGCGCCGGAGCATCCCTTTCCGGCCGCCCTGGACGACTGCCTGGCAGTGTATACGGAGATTATCAACTCACATGGTCAACACAATGTGGTAGTTTTCGGAGGCTCGGCCGGCGGAAACCTGGCTTTGTCCATGCTGCTCATGGCAAATGCCGCTGGTCTGCCCATGCCCGCGGCCCTGGGCCTGTCCTCTCCGGCCACAGACATAACCCGTAGCGGCGACAGTTATTTCGCCAACCAGGGCCGGGACCCGGTGCTACAATGGGATCGCCTCATGGAATACTTTGCCTTGGCCTATGCTGAAGGCTATGACCGAAGGGATCCATTGCTCTCGCCGGTGTATGCAGATTATTGGCCAGGTTTCCCTCCGACCCTAATCACGACCGGAACCCGGGATCTTTTTTTGAGCAACTGCGTCAGGCTCCATCGGGCCATGTTGCAGGCCGGTGTGAATGTTGAGCTTCGGATCTGGGAGGGCATGTTCCATGGCTTTGAACTGATCCCGGACCTGCCTGAAAGCGAGGAAGCCCGCCGGGAAATGGCGGCTTTTTTGCTGGGGGCAGGATTGTGATGATGTTCGAAAGGGCAAATGGAAGTGGCGCCACACCACCCGTAATGCGGGTCTGATCCTGCGGGTTCAGAGGAATTACCAAGCCATCATCCGAGGAAACCACCTTGGGGGTTTTTATGATGGAATCAATCGGAACCCACTGGCGGAATTCATCGGATTGAGGTGGCGGAATGATCGGAACAGGTATTCAAACGACTCACGCCACAGCGTTGGGTCTACAAGCATTATAGGAGAAATAATGGGATCTAAAACAAGAAAGGGTAGTTTCACTATGTCAATCAGTAGAGTTTTCGTCATGGTATTCGTTTTGGCAGGAACCATCGCATTTGTGCCTGTTGCCGGGTTTTCTTCGAATGATGCTGCAAAAACCGCAGGCAAAAAGGTCTTTGACGCACACGCGACGGCCTTTAGCTATTTTTTTGAAGACAGCGATATGGACTTTCACTTCGGCAATCTCATTCTTGGCTCCATCGTGAATCATGGAGCTGAGGTTGGCGAGGCTTTCTATGCCGCTTCCCACATTAAGGATGGCGACGCTGCCAGTTGGCAGGATGAGTGGTACAAGCTGGCTCAACGTGTGGAAGCCCGCGGGCAACGATCGCTTGCACGCGGACATAAGGTGAGCGCACGCGACCAGTTGCAGAGGGCGGCCTATTACTATCGTTTTTCGATTCTGTCCATACTGCCGCATGATCCACGTTTCAAGGATAGAGCACTCACATTCCGCGGCCTGATGAAAAAGGCAGGGGGCCTTTTTGATCCGGCACTTGAGTATATTGAAATTCCTTTTGAAGGTACGTTGCTCCCGGGCTATTTCCGCAAAGCGACAGCAGGAGATAGGCGAAGTAAAACGCTGATCATGATCGGTGGCGGGGAAACCTTTGCCGAAGACCTCTTTTTCTACATTGCGCCTCAGGCGTATGCTCGGGGCTATAACTTTATGACCGTCGATCTCCCCGGACAGGGGCTTCTCCCCCTGAAAGGCAAGGTCTTTCGTGCTGACGCGCATGTTCCGATGAGGGCTGTTATTGACTATGCCCTGAGCCGTTCCGATGTGGACCCTGAGCGCTTGGCTGCCTATGGAATCAGCGGAGGCGGCGGTTTTGTGCCGCAGGCGGCCATGCACGACCCGAGGATCAAGGCGATTGCCATGAGTTCCGCTGTTGTCGATGCCTACCCCCTCTTCGAGACGATGCCGGTGACTCAGGCAACGAAAGACGAGATAAACTCCTGGAGCAGTTTTCATGGCAACATAGTCAAGGTCATCAATTGGCGCTGGGGCGTTCCGATGGACGAACCATCCGCTCTTGTAGAGGCTAATCGAGGGTTCTCCTTTGACCCTGCACAAGTTACGGTGCCCGCCCTGCTTATTGTGGGTGAGGGTGAATACAAGAGTGAGGAGACCAAACGGCAACAGATGCTTTGCATGGACAAGCTTCCCAACCCCAGGAAAAAACTGGTAATTACGCCATCCAACGAAGGCGCTTCAAATCATTGCATAATGGAAAATCGCAGTATTGTCGGTCAAGTGCTCTTCGATTGGCTGGATGAGGTTTTTGCGCAGTAGGAGTAGTATGAGGGGATCGGGCTCACATCTTGAATAGTGAATAATACAGGAAACAATGCCGGATGCCATATTAAAGACGGCGCGGTGCTCCAGCCGAATTCACTTTGACAGCAAAGCCAGTATTGACGTAGATCCTCTTCAGTGATATCTTCTAACGGCTTATTGTAAAAACGCTGTAAACGAAGATCCCAACTAACATAGGATTCAGTACTTCTTTTTGCATAACCTGCTAACGGCAGATCTTCCTTAAAACGTTTGATTAAATAGCTCATGGTATCTTCCTTTGCTTCAACCTGATATTTTCTTTGTCATGATTTGTGCTGTCGCTTCGCTCCTGACGCACAAATCACGCCAAGCCCTACGGGCGCGAAAATACAGGTTAAGGATATGTTAGCGATGAAGGAAATTAAAATGGATCTAAATTTCATGGACTTCGAAATCCCGTTGCTTCAAGCCCTTGTCAAACTTGGAGGGAAAGCAAAACCGAGAGAAGTATATCCGGTGGAAGTCCTTTGCCTTAAAGAACTTGTAAAAGATTTTAAATAATAAAAACGTTAACAAATAAAGGATTAGTCCCGAATCGAAGAACTGTGAATTCAAGTTACAAGTTCACCAATAGCAGTATTGAACAGGGCCTGATGTGGAGACCGGTAGCCCAGGAGGATCAGGGCACCTTCATATCGAACTCGTGGCAAATGTTGCAATAATTTTCCGACGTCGCGTGTTCATGGTGGCACAGATCGCAATCCAGATCCGGGCCGTAGTGGAGCGAGTCGTGGGGATTAGGCTTTAGCGCCGAGGTGCTGCTGGCCACTTCCTCAGACGTACCGTGGCAGCTCAGGCAGATATCGGTGCGAACGGCCCCGAGCTTTCCGCTTCCATGGCAATCCTCGCAGGAGAGGGCGGCCGCCTGATGATGAGGCTTTATCTCCGTTGCGGCACGAACGGACGCAGCGGAATTCGGCGTTTCACCTGGCGCCTTTTCCGTTTGCACGGCACCTTTCGCGGCTTCGACATCCCGATGGATTTCGGAACAGGCCATCGGGCCCAGCCCAATCAAACCCAGGACAAGCCCGCCGAGCAACACGCCGAGCGGTAAGATTCGATGTTTGCGTTTCACGGATCGGTTCCCCTCTGCGGAGCAGATACCCCGCTGCTTTGATTCAAGGGTGGAGAGGGGCCTTCTGGCCGCCCTCCACCCGTTTCAGTCCGCTTAGATCAGGCCCAGGGCCGATCCTTGGCGGCGTTCTTTCCGGCAATCCGCCCAAAAACGATGCAGTCGGTGATCGCATTGCTGCCGAGTCGAACCGCACCGTGGACACCGCCGCTGATCTCGCCTGCGGCATAAAGTCCCGGGATGGGCTTCTGGTAAAGATCTATCACCTGAGCCTCGGTATTAATCTGGATTCCGCCCATGGTGTGATGAGCTTTCGGCCACAGGTTCATCCCATAAAAGGGAGGTGAGACAATCGGTTTACAGTCCTTCTGGAATGGCTTGCCGAAGGCCTTGTCTTCCCCTGCCTTGAGGTAGGCATTGTATTCAGCCACGGTTTTTTTCAGCCCGTCCTTCTGGATATTGAACGCCTCGGCCAGGGCATCCAGCGTATCGAATTTTTTTACTACCCCTCGCTCGAGCATCGTGTCCAGCTTGGCCGTCCGAAAAACCCCTTCCTGATCCGCGATTCCCACAGCAAAGGCGCCTGTCTTAATAATGGCATCTGCCCGAACCTTACGGTCGGCCAGTTCGTTGACAAAACGCTGTCCAGTCTCGCGTGCCACCATGATGCCGTAGGGAAACGCAGCAGAGATTGCAAAAATATAGCCGATTCCCATACCCTTTTCGTCGGGACAGGCCCAGGGACCGAGTTGAATCCAGGAAAGTTGGATGGGGTTGGCGTGAAGGCGGAGCGCCTCGATCAGACCTTCGGCCGTGGCACCGGGCTGGTTCGTGGACTCAACTTTTTCGTCGACCTTCGGATCCTGGAGCATGCGGAAGTTGAGATCCTGGGCAAAACCGCCGGTAGCCAGAATGACCGCCCGGTTGGCCCTGATGGTTTTAATTTTGCCGCTTCCGGCATTCGGGAAACGGTAGTCTTCATAAACACGGACCCCTTTGATCCGGCCGTCGCCATCTTGCAGGATCCGATCCAGGAAGCACCGGGTCACCAGCGGAACACCGAGTTCCTTGACCTTGGCCAACTGGGGTCTGACGATACCGGCACCCGAGCTGTTGGTGGTGTAATAGCTGCGGGGGACCGAATGCCCTCCCAGGTGGGTATTGCGGTCTTTGTACTGGACACCCAGCTTGACTGTCCACTCCACCGCTTCGGCCGATTGCCTGGTCATCGTCATAACCAACTCCGAATGATTGAGGCCCAAACCGGCTTTCACCATATCTTGATACATCAGCTCCGGGGAGTCATCCACCTTTTCCTTGGCCTGCAGCGGGGTCCCGGCCGCGGCAATCAACCCGCCGTTGATTACGGAATTGCCTCCGGGAGTCGGCATTTTTTCCAAAATCACCACCGATGCCCCGGCCGCCTTGGCCTCGATCGCGGCGGCCAGGCCGGCAAAGCCGCTTCCGATTATCACCACGTCCACCGCTTCATCCCATTTCTGTGGGATTTCAGCCGCCTCCAGCCTTTTGGACCCAAGAAGCAGCCCGCCGGCGGCCATACCGGCCATGACAGTGGCCCCACCGGTGGTCTTTAGAAATCCCCGCCGGGTCAATCCGTTTTTACTATCGTTCTGATCCGTCATTGATGATCTCCTTTCTCCCCAACACTCTCTGTGGGGATTTGACTGTTTTCCTGGGGTTCTCTCTCTCCGAAAGGCAACATGCGGCCGATCCGCCATGCCCCTTGATAATTAGTCCATCCTGAAAAATGTGGTTTGAAACCCGCGTAAACATTGATAGTGCTCTTTGAAAATTGAAGAAAGTTGATGAT
>DSCZ01000543.1 GCA_011048855.1 Desulfobacteraceae bacterium
ACAATAAACAGACGAGACTTTATTTTTCTTACCGGCCTTACCGGCCTGTCCGCTTTAACTTCACCCTGGCTTAAACGGCCATCAAGATATGGACAACCACAACCCGGCGAAAAGAACATCACCCCGGAATCCTGGATCGAGCTGAATCCGGATCACATCCAATGGAACCTCAAGCAAATAAGGCAAAAAGTAAAAGTACCGATCATGGCAGTCATAAAAGCGAATGCCTACGGCCACGGCCTGGTGGAATTCGGCAAGATCCTGGATCAAAGCGGCATCGATGCCCTCATGGTATGCGAGCTGCAGGAAGCGGTCACGCTTCGCGAAAGCAGCATATCCTGTCCCATCTACAATTTCGGGCCGGTCATTCCACAGAATACAGACATCCTTATCCAGCACAACATAAGCCAGTTTCTGCATTCCGGGGATATACAAGAGCTGAGCCGGCAGGCTGAAAAACGTAACGCTAACACAAACTGTCATATTCATATCGACACCGGCATGCATCGCATGGGCTTCCCCTGCGAAAACGCCCTCCCTGTAATCCAAATGGCCTCTGCTTTAAAAGGGCTCTCTATTTCCGGAATTTCTACCACCCTAACCGAAGATAAGGATTTCGATAAAGTCCAGCTCCAAACGCTTCAGTCAATCTACGATAAAGCCAAAGCCCTGAGCATCGATCTCGGCATGCGGCATGCAGCCAGCAGTGCCGGAATATTCGAGTCAGAATCTTATTTCCTGGATATGACACGGCCGGGGATTGTGCTTTACGGGTATTACCCCAATGAGCGCACCCTTAAGGAAGATGCCCTTTCTCTCCGGCCGGTGCTTTCGTTTAATTCCCGGGTGGTGGATGTTAAGACGGTCGAGCCCGGGGAATCGGTTTCCTACCTAAGAGAGTACAAGGCTAAACAGAGAGAAAAGATCGCTGTGATCCCGGTTGGGTATTCATCCGGTTATCCCGTATCCGGGAAAGCTCAAGTTCTCATCCAAGGGAAACGCTATCCTGTCCTGGATACAATCACAGCCAATCATATGGAGGCCAAGTTAAGCTTGGATTCAAGCGTCGCCCCCGGTGACCAAGTCACAATGATCGGCACTCAAGGCAACGAAAGCATCACAGCAGATGATCTGGCCTCATGGGCCGGGATTTCCAATTACAAGGCCCTGATTCGGTTGAATCCGACTATTCCACGGCGGGTGATGCATTGAAAAGACCGTCGCATTCGCATTTCTATTATATTGAAATCCGCTATTTTTTAACCATATATCAGCCAAGATGGGAATCGAAAGAAGTGATTTTGTGGTAAAAATAACAAATATATACATAATCTGTTTATTTATGCTATTAAAATATTGTGAAGCAGATGGAATCCGGATTGGATAAAAGGAGCGGAATAGGATAGGATCAGAAGGAGCACAAGTAAAATGCCTATAACCTATAAAAACCGCAAAGGCCGGACATATTATCTGTGCCGGGACTTAACCAAAAGTGGGAAACCGCGCTATTATTTTTCCCGGGCACCAAAAGGCAAGCTGCTAAAAGAAATACCGGAAGGATATGAAATCCGGGAAAGTGTCAATGCTGTGGTATCTCTGGTCAAAATCCGTCCCATGCAAATTTCAGAGCAGGAAACCGTACTGGTTTTTTCTGCCCTCTCGAAACATCCAAAGGAAAAAAATTACCGTGTGGATGTCAAATCAAAGCAAATCACAATATATGAACACATTGGACCGAGTGTCGAAGAATTAGCGGCGAGCACAGTAGAAATATTCGGTATCAAGCTAGATAAGAACAAAGAACTAATTCAATGGATGGAGAAAGAAGAAAGCAGCAAAGCCCAGTTCACTTCAGTAATGCGGTTCATTCTGGCTGATTCTAAGAAGCGGCATTTTAATGCCCAGCGGATGTGTTATATAGGCAGCATCGATGACTGGATATACATTGACCGCATCAGGCCTCTTAAAGAGCTTGTGAAGCGTCTGATACCGGCGTTAGGGACCGATAAATTATATGAGCTGGTTTAGGTTATATCCTTAGATCACATCCCCCACTAAGAAAGCTCTTGACACAAGTCGATTAATCCATTAATCTACTTGTAGACTTGTTTATTGCTATCGAGGTAATAAATGGAAACAACAACAGTAAGGATCCCCAAAGAGAAAAGAGATACCCTAAAAATTATCTCCAGCATAGAGAGGAGAGACCTCATCGATATTCTCTCTGAGCTGATCGATGAATACATCGAAAGACATAAAGAAACCTTAGAACTTTTGTCTAAACCGGAATGGGTAGAGATCATCAGAAAGGGCAAAAAAGAAATTGAAGATAAGGCAAAAGGAAAATCTTTAGATGAGCTGGAAGATTGAAATTAAACCCAGTGCTGAAAAACAATATCTGAAACTCGATAAAAAAACCAGAAAGCAGATCAGAGAATCCTTGACCGATCTGGAAAAACAGAATGATCCCTTCCTTCATAAAAATGTAAGAGCCTTAACCGGAGAATTTAGAGGAGACTATAGACTGCGTGTTGGAAAGTGGCGGATCCTATTTACGCCTGATAAGCAATCAAAAATCCTATTCGTCTATGCCATCCTTCCCCGAAGCGATGCCTATTAACAAACAGTTTACTCGTACCGGATACTTTTGACCGGGCTGGCCAGCGAAGCCCGGACCGTATACAGGCTAACCGCGACCGCAGCGATCAACAGCGCTGCCAGGCCTGCCAGGATAAAGATCTCTATTCCGTAGGAACATCGGTAAGCATAGGCCTGCAGCCACCTGTGTAACAGGTAGTATCCCAAGGGCCAGGCAATCACATTGGATATCCCCACCAGGATCAGGTATTCACGGGACATCATCCGCACAAGGCTTGCAACCGAAGCGCCCAGGACCTTGCGGATCCCGATTTCCTTTGACCGCCTCTGCGTGGAGTAAGCAGCCAGCCCTAACAGCCCCATGCATCCCAAAAGTATCGCCAATCCTTCCAGATACCCGATCATGACAGCCAGCCTTTTCTCTCGGCGGTAGAGCTGGTCGTAGGCGTCATCGAGAAAATAAAAATCATACGGCTGGCTGGAAATAAGCTGGGTGAAGGTATTTTTGATCTGGGCCAGGGTGCCCTCAAAATTATCCGGCCTGAACCGGATTCCGATATTGACTCCGCCGAAGGGATAAAAGTCCGGGCGGCATACGAATAACGCCGGTTCGATGGGCTTGTGAAGAGTGTCGAAATGGAAATCTTCAAACACCCCGATGATTGTGGAGTTTATTATTTCCCGGCCCAAGGGATTCTGCCATCCCGCCTTTCTCACCAGTGCCTGATTGACCAGCACTGCCTGGCTGTCCGTGGGGAAATCCGGCGAAAAATTTCGTCCTTCGGCTAATCTGATATCGTAGACGTCGAGAAATTCATAATCGACATTAGCCATATACATGTTGATTTTAATGTCTTCCCCGTTTTCTTTCTGGATTTTCAGGCCTCCCAACGAGGTGCTGATCTTAAGCGGAGTCGAGTCCGATATGGTCACACTTTGAATCTTGTTGAATCCCTCCAGGGCGGTTTTCAGGGCCGCAACCTTGCTTATCGCCTCCTCCTCCCGGAACGGGAGAATCACCACATGCTCCCGGTTAAATCCCAGGTTAGTGTGCCGGATGAAATTAAGTTGCCGGGTGATGACGAGGGTCCCGATTATCAGAAGAATTACCGCTGAAAACTGGAGAACAACCAGCAGATTCCTGACTCTGGATCCTCTCAGCCAGGCTGTGGATAGTTTCTTTCCGATAGAAAAGGGCTGGAAGGACGATAACACCAATGAGGGATAAAGTCCCGAGAAGGCACCTACAAAGATGATGGTGCCCATGATCGATAGAACCAGGGGAATGATTTCAACTTCATTGACCGTCAGGTTGATTCCCACAAAGTCTGAAAAGACCGGGAAAAACGCGTAGAACATCAGGATAGAGAGAACCATAGCCAGAGTGGTCAATATGTAGGACTCTCCCATGAACTGTTTGATCAGGTCGATCCTCTGCGCTCCGGTCACTTTGCGCATGGAAACTTCCTTGTTCCGGGTGGTTGCCAAGGCCGTTGAGAGATTCATGGAGTTGATGCCCGCAACCAGGAGAATGATCAGCGCTATTGAGCCGAAGAGATAGACTGTTTGGATCTGGTCGTTGGTCGCGGTCGCTCCTGCCACCCTGGATTTAAGATGAATATCCGTGACCGGCTGTAAAGAAACCACATCTTCCTTCAAGTTTATTCCCGGCCTGGCCTCTTTTATCAAGGCTTGTATTTTACTCTCTACCTGGTGTCGTGCTTGTTTCTGATGAAGCTGGACATAGGTGTTAAAAGCATAGGTATCCCAGTCGTTGAACCAATCCTTTAATTCTTCATCTGCGGCCATGGTGGCGGTGGAAATAAGATAATCGAACTGCAGATGGGAGTTTTTCGGCGGATGTTTCACGACTCCGGTCACAACCAGGTCATGGTTTAAATATCTCCCCTTGAAACGGATGCTTTGGCCGACGGGATTCGCGTCATTGAATAGTTTTTCAGCCAGACTGTCACTGAGGACAATGGAATTGGGCGCTCCCAGGACCGACGCTCGGTCGCCGATGACCAGATCGAATGAGAAAAGTCCGAAAAAACCGGCGTCCGCAAACAAGCCGTCTTCTGTGAAGTGCTTGTCTCCGGCCTGGACCAGGGCATCGTGCGATCTTTGGATGATTCCCGTCTTTTCGATTTCAGGAATCGAGGTTTTTAAGGATTTCGATAGGATTTCCGGAGTACTGAGGGAATAGCTTTCCTCCTCCGGGGAATCTTCACGCAGAGAAACCCGGAAAATCCTGTCGGAATTTTCAAAAAATCGGTCGAAACTCAGCTCGAATTGGATAAAGCTCAGGATCAGCAGAAAACAGGCCATAGCAACCGAGAGACCGGCGATATTGATAAAGGAATAGCTTTTTTGGCGGTTGATTTTCCGCAGGGCCACCTTGAGATAGCTCCAGAGCAGCTCCGGCATAAAACGCGGAGCCTTCCAGGAGGGACGGCCCGACCTGCGGGTGGTGCGGACCTTATAGAATTCTGATCCCAGCACATCAGATGGCGCCATTTCGGCGGTAACGCGGCGGAAGGCTTCTTCCTCGCTTAATCCTTCCTGGCAAAGCTCCTCAATTTCATCCCGCAGCCCTTCCTCGAGTTCGATGACGTCGCTTTCCTCGATTCCAGGTTCCTTGAAAAGAGATTTTTTCCATTCGCGAATCGCGTTTTCAAGGTCGAACATCTTTTTCTCCTCTCTCGCTCAAGGGATCAAGCCGTTGCCCAGAACTTCTCAAGCAAATCATGAATACTGATCCACCGTTCCTTTTCGGCGGCGAGTTCCTTTCGTCCGGCATCGGTTATGCGGTAGCACCGCCGCATACGGCCTTTCTCCGATATCTTCCATTGGGACCGGATCAAGCCATCTTTTTCCAGCCGGTGCAGGACAGGGTAGAGCAGGGCGCTCGACCAGTCAAGGGCTCCGCCTGAGGCTCGACGGACATGCTTGATGATCTGG
>DSCZ01000272.1 GCA_011048855.1 Desulfobacteraceae bacterium
AACCCCCCGCCGCAGCCTTTATTCGTCCGCCGTTCAGTCGTTGTCAGTGGAGCGTAAGCGGAACGGTTGTCGTTGTCGTAATCGACTCTGACTCCGTATCTGCGTCTGAGTATTTGGAGTGCCGAAATGAAATTCTGGCCTGGTCCGCACTGCCGGTATAAGTGTTGGTGTCGGTATCGTCTGTTTTCAAGGTAGTTCTTTTTCCCGCCGGCTAATAGCTAATAGCTAGTGCCCATCCGGAAATGCCGGACGGGCACAGCGAAGTTTCCAGATCGGAAATGAGGCATTTTGTCCAAGATCAAGAAACCGGGGACCCAAAGCGAAGCGATTGGGGACTGAGCACCCGAAGCGGTGCAAAGAAAATCAAGGGGTTGTGCGGAGACGTACTCGAGTACGTCGCACAAGCAAGCCCTCAGATTGACGAAGAGATTGGGCAAAAGGACCATTTCCGGATGGAAACCAGCTAACAGCTTTTCTTCCGGCCGCGCCGGGGGTTTCCCTGCGGGATACGGTACCTTGATCGTTGCCGGGGATGTTTCTCTTGTCAGGGGTTGCTGAATAATCTATCATTATCTTATATAAAGCTTGCGGAAAACAGTCGGACCGCACAGCTTTTTCAGCAGGACCGAATTTGCGGGCCTCAAAACCGCGCACGGAGAACCTGATCCCGGCGGCAGTCACCCCGGGATTCTGCGGGAATCAGCTGCGGGAGCATAAGGGAGGACAGCATGGAACGTATAGAGAGTATCGTTGCCAGAGAAATTCTGGATTCGCGTGGTAACCCGACGGTGGAAGTGGATGTCTGCCTCACCGATGGAAGCAGCGGCAGGGCTGCGGTTCCGTCAGGGGCTTCCACCGGCAAGTTTGAAGCAGTGGAATTGAGGGATGCGGCGAAGGACCGTTATGACGGTAAAGGGGTTGAAAAGGCCGTGGATAATGTAACGGGGGTGATAGCGACAGAGCTGGAAGGTATGGATCCCACCGATCAACGTTTGATAGACAGGACCCTGATTGAAATCGACGGAACCAAGAACAAAAGCAAACTGGGTGCGAATGCAATACTGGGCGTGTCGATGGCCGTGGCAAGGGCCGCGGCTGCGATGCTCTTTATGCCTCTCTACCGTTACATCGGAGGTACCCAGGCCTGCCGGCTGCCTGTGCCGATGATGAATATTTTGAACGGCGGTCTTCATGCGGCCAACAACGTCGACATGCAGGAATTTATGATCATGCCGGTCGGGGCTTCTTCTTTCCGGGAATCTCTCAGAATGGGTGCAGAGGTTTTTCACGCCCTCGCCGCGGTTTTAAAAGAGAAAGGTTATTCGACCTCGGTTGGAGACGAGGGCGGTTTCGCGCCTGATCTTGAAAACAATGAAATGGCACTTGAGATGGTGCTCGCCGGTATCGAACGAGCCGGTTACTCGCCGGGTAAAGATTTGATGATCGCTCTTGACCCTGCTTCATCTTCATTTTTTTCAAAAGGGAAATATGTTTTTTCAAAATCGGATAAATCTTCTCGGAACGGGGATCAGATGGTCGAATTCTACGCGGATTGGATTTCACGGTTCCCGATCGTTTCGATTGAAGACGGTCTCGCGGAAAACGATTGGAAGTCCTGGAGTGCCATGACCTCCCGGCTCGGCGACCGGCTGCAGATCGTGGGGGATGATCTTTTTGTAACGAACACCGAACGGATAGCAAGGGGCATCAAGGAAAAGGCAGCGAACGCAGTATTGATTAAGCTCAACCAAATCGGCACCTTGAGTGAAACGCTCGATGCTGTTGCCATGGCACAGCGATCCGGGTGGAACGTAGTTATTTCCCACCGTTCCGGGGAAACAGAAGACACGTTCATCGCCGACCTGGCTGTCGCCACCGGGGCAGGGCAGATAAAAACCGGTTCTTTGTGCAGGTCCGAAAGGGTGTGTAAATACAACCAGCTTTTGAGGATCGAAGAAGAACTCGGGGAAAGCGCACAATTCGGATGGCCTTTTTCTATGGCTGTATAAGATTTCGAATTGTCATTTTTTACTTTGTGTTTAACATTTCAGCCACTATGGAGTTGTGTTGATAGAGGCGAATGAACCGGGTAACATATCTTTTGTGCTCGTGGAAAATGAAGAAGGCCTCGCGTCTCTCGCCGAGCGGCTGGCCGGTCAACAGTGTGTCGGAGTGGATGTGGAAGCTGATTCCATGTATCACTACGATGAAAAAGTGTGTCTGCTTCAAATGTCTACGAGGACGGATAATTTTATTGTCGACCCGCTGAAAATCCCGGATTTGAGCCCGCTTGAAAAGATTTTCAGTGATCCGGAGGTGGAGAAAATCTTTCACGGGGCCGATTTTGACATACGGTCGCTGAGGCGGGATTTCTCTTTCCAGATCGACGGACTTTTCGATACCCAGATCGCAGCGAAATTTTTAGGTAAAGGCGATCTGAGCCTCGCACGGCTGGTGAAGGATTACTTCGGAGTTGACCTGGAGAAAAAATACCGTAAACGTGATTGGTCGGCCCGGCCGCTGCCGGCGGAGATGCTCATCTATGGGGTTCTCGATTCCTTCTATCTGCCTGAACTGGCCCGAATTCTCAGAAACGAACTGAAAAAAAAGGGGCGACTGACCTGGGTGCTTGAGGAATGTGAAATACTGAGCAAGGTGGCAGCCGTCAATAACGGCGGCCTCCCTTTATTCATGAAGTTTAAGGGTGCCGGACGTTTGAGCCGCAGGAGCCTTGCGGTGCTGGAGTCCATTCTGCAATTCAGGGATAGCGTTGCGGCACGGCGGGATGTGCCGCATTTCAAGGTTATCGGGAACGAAGCCGTAAAGAGCCTGGTTCAGGCGAAACCCTTATCAATCGAGGATCTCAAAGCCTCGGGAATATTGAGCCCGAAGCAGGTGCACGGATTAGGTAATGGTTTGGTACGGGAGATTTCATCTGCTCTCTCGCTGCCGGATAGCGAAATGCCGGTATATCCGTCGAGATCCAAGCCCGATTACCAGCAGGGAACCACCGGGCGATATCTGAAGTTGAAAAAATGGCGGGACCGCCGGGCTGCCGACATGGAGTTGGACCCGGCGGTGGTTTGCCCGAACAACGTTTTGAAGGCGGTTGCCGGCCGGCCCCCGGCCGGCCCGGAAGCCCTCGAATCGATTTCGGGCCTCAGACGGTGGCAGGTGCGGTTGTTCGGGGAAGAAATCTGCGACCTTATCCGCGTCCGCCCGGCGTCCTCCAGGGTTTTTCGAAGAAAGAAACCTTTAAGTTAAGCATAAGGAGTCGTTTTGCCGCTGACCGATATCAGGATTCCGAAAGGCCGCCGGGCTTTTTCTACGGTTGTAAAGAGCCCCGTAGGATCGCTGACAATGCTTGCTGTGGATGAAGGGTTGGTTGGATTGTGGTTCGCTGCGACAAGGCTTGTCGACGAATCGGTTGTCGACGGTGCGATCTGCTTGCCCGATCATCCGATCCTGAGGAAAACCGCTTGCCGGATCGAAGAATACTTCAGCGGCGGCAGAAAAACGTTCGATGTTCCTTTGTCGATTGAAGGCACGGACTTCCAAATTGCGGTCTGGCGGGAACTTATGAATGTGAGCTACGGAATGACGATTTCCTACGGCGCTCTTGCAGCCCGGCTTGGAAACCCTGGAAAAGCCAGGGCCGTAGGAGGTGCTGTGGGAAGAAATCCGGTCGGGATACTGGTGCCGTGCCACAGGGTGATCGGCACCGGTGGGCAATTAACCGGTTTCGGCGGCGGAGTGGATGTAAAAGCGGCTCTGCTCGATCTTGAAAGCAGGCATTCATAATTCCGCGGCTTTGCTGATGAAGATTGAGGCCTTGTAAAACGTACCATCCCCGTTTTATCGGCGTCGGGGTTCGTGTCGGGGGCGAAAAGGTCGCCGGTCAACTTCCGATACCGACGCCGACAGCGACCCCGACACCGAGGGACAGGATTGTTTTGACTTTTTACGATAGTTTTTTTTCAAGCCGATAAAACTGCAGGAACCAAGATGAACATATACCCCGAAAAGGCTTTGTTGCTGGAAAAATTGAAAGAAGGCGGATTCAATGTGCCTGATTTCATCTTTGTTTCGGCGGAATCTTTCCAAAAGAAGGATTTTGGAGACCTGGAGCGTTTTCTCGTGCGTTACAAGGAAAGCTTCAAGGTGATCGCTCGCAGCGGACATCCGATGGAAAGATATTTCAAGGGAGGCACTTTCGATTCAATACAGACATATTCGGATATCGGTGGTATCGTATATGCCCGTAAACATATGATTTTTTCAGCAAGGACCAGCAAGCGTCTTTCGATCCTCAGGCAGCAAAAATTCAACAATATGCCCGAAATAGATCTGGATCAAATGGGGGTTATCGTGATGCCCTATATTGAGGGGGCCAGCGTGATGGGCAAGATGCTGGGAAACCACTGGGAGTTCGGTTATTCCGGCGGCAGCATGACGCAGAAAGTTCAGAGAGAACCCTACATAACCCAGACTCCCCACGACCGTCGGCTCCTTCAGGTTTCCGAAGATATTCAATCATTTCTTGGTTTCAGGTGTGAAATTGAATATATCATCTCGGCCGATGGTGAAATCCATGTGGTGCAGGCCAAAGATATATCCAATATCGAGGTCCTGGAGGCCGAGGAAAACCTGCGTTCGATCAGGCTCGACGGAATTCGCAGGATACGCAGAAGAAGAAATTACAGGGAACGGCCGATATTCGTGATGGACAATAAGACTTTCTATATAGAAATAATAGGGATGTGCGAGGACCTGCTGCTGGGATGCAGCGGACCATCTCCGACGGTAGAGGACATCCTGAAAGCCGTAGCGGGGTATGAGCAGGCGATGGAGGATTTTGCCCTCACCCATCAACGTTTTGCGGTACTGGGGTTGTCGATCGAAGTACCCGAAGATCTATATCAGGTCGCAAATCACTATCTCGACGACGATCCCGGCATGCAAAAACGGTTTTCTGAGGCATTGCGACATCACGGTTCTATGATCGATTACTTTCTTTCGGAAGCCGACACATTGATCGCCAGAGTGAAACTGAGAGTAAATCTCTGCAGCCACGATGCCTATGGAATCGACACAGTGAGAACCCCTATCTGGTCTGTTTTCTGGCGGCAGGAAAGACATGACGAGGTGACGAGAGAATTCATGCGGTTGGGGTTTAAAACGGGTGATACGGTGGGAATCGATGTCTCGGCCGACGATATCCCCACGATGTTCCGTGTGTAACAGGTATAGATACGCATCTACTGAACTTTTTCAGGGCTTTCCCCGGGCGGAGCCGGCCTTAAAATGATCATCAGATTCTGGGGGGTGAACCGTTCCACTTTGACGCCAGTGGGGAGGTCTATATTTTCGGCTGACAGGTTCACGAGATGCGCCCCTTCCCTGTACCCGGTGAGATCTACTATTATTTTAGGATCCCGCTGGTCAAGTGCCTTCACACTGTGGCGGCGGCCGGCCGCGCTGACCCGAACCTCGCGCGCGCTGGCTTCGGACACGGACAATGCCTGGGGCACATTCATGA
>DSCZ01000335.1 GCA_011048855.1 Desulfobacteraceae bacterium
AAAGTTTTGCGGTGACCCCCTCTGAACTGGAAGAGGGCTTGAGCGAAGGGATGGGCTTCGATGGTTCTTCCATCGAGGGCTTCGCGAGAATAGAGGAAAGCGACATGATCGCGAAACCGGATCCGACCACGTTCCAGATGGTGGCCTGGCGGCGTGGGGAAAGACCGGTTGCACGTATGTTCTGCGACATTTTGAACCCGGACGGGACAGCCTATGAGGGCGACCCCCGTTATGTGCTCAAGCGCCTGCTCAAGAAGGTTGCCGAACAGGGTTTCACATTTTATGTCGGGCCGGAACTCGAGTTTTTCTTGTTCAAGAATGATTGTTCGACCGACGTGTTGGACACCGGTGGTTATTTCGACTCCCGCCCGCTCGATATGGGCAGCGATTTGAGGCGCGATGTGATTTTTACGCTGCAGGCCATGGGCATAGATGTCGAATACAGCCATCACGAGGTCGCCCCGAGCCAGCATGAAATTGACCTGCGCTATGACGAAGCGCTTCGTATGGCCGACAAGACGATGACTTACCGGGTCGCGGTGAAGGAAGTAGCACGGAGCCAGGGAATCTACGCGACCTTTATGCCCAAGCCGCTGTTCGGTGAAAACGGGAGCGGCATGCATGTTCATCAATCCTTGTTCAGGGGCAACAAGAATGCTTTTTATGATCCCAACGAGCGGTTCAATCTCTCGGAAATGGCAAAATATTACATCGCCGGCATCCTACGTCATGCGCCGGAACTGACCTCGATCACAAACCAATGGGTCAATTCCTACAAACGGCTTGTTCCCGGCTACGAGGCTCCGGTGTATGTATCCTGGGCGCGGCGCAATCGCTCCGCGATGGTCAGGGTTCCGATGTACAAACCGGGCAAGGAGACGGCCACCCGGATGGAGTTCCGCTCTCCGGATCCGGCCTGCAACCCTTACCTGGCTTTCGCGGTGATGCTGGGGGCCGGCATGGAGGGGATTGAAAACCGCTACGAACTGCCGGAGCCTATTGAAGAGGATATTTTTGAAATGAATCCGGCCGAGCGAAAGGCGCACGGGATAACAGACCTTCCGGGAAACCTCTACGCCTCGATCCTGGAAACCGAGAAAAGCGAACTCGTCAAGCGGGTGCTGGGCGATCATGTGTTCAACAAGTTCATCGAAAACAAGAAGATAGAATGGGACATGTACCGCACCCACGTTAGTGCGTTCGAGCTCGACCGGTATCTGCCCAGACTTTAAAGGCCAGGGCCGTGAGACGTGAGGCGGAGGGGGATGGCAGGCTCGCCGTTCTTACGTTTCATGAAAGGGAACAACCATGGAATTATAAGGGGAATAAATATGAGAGATGAAACAATGGCTGCGATAGGCCAGAGCCTTTTCGGGTTTCAGGCATCCTTGACCCAGGGCGGGTCCAGCATGGGGGAATATCTTGACAGGTATTACTGTCAAAAATGGGAGGGGGATGTGCTGTACGCCGCCCTTGCTCTTCGAACCACGTTTGTCAATGCGATGCAGCAGTTTCTCGCAGATGAAGGGTTGTTCAACATCGACCGGGTCCAGATCAGCGAAATCACCGACCCGCTCGCGCACGACGTGGAGTATGTTCCCAGCATACACTATAAAGGGCAGCTCTATGTGATGACCCACAGCATGATTTACGCAAAATTTCTTGCGTGCCACAACCCGCGGATCAAGGGGGTTTTCATAGACAGCCCCAACATAAGGCTGGAAATGGAGAGTCCGGACAGGGTTCAACGGGGAAGGTATTTGATCGATTTCAGCCAGATGGATATGGAAATGCGGCGCAACCGGGGGGTTGACCTCGATATGTACCTGCAGGAGCCTGAAAAAGTGAAGGAAATCCTGGCGGAGGACATGGAGAAAGCCATGAGCCTCTTCGAGAGGATGATCATACACGCGGTCTCCCGGATGGCTGAGAAAAACGACGACGAACTCAAGACGCTGGGAGTCGTGCTTGAAGTGCCCGAAAGGCCGTTTCCGCGTTTTAAATTCGACGAAGCCGTAGAACGTCACGGCCGTGGGTGCGAGGTTGCGCTCGGCAAAGAGGTCGATGGGCAGTTTTTCTGGATCACCGGAATAATGAGGGAGAACTACGATCTGATATATCCCTATCTTCGGCCTGAGGGCAAAGTGAGCCTCAGCGAGGTAACCTCGGATATGATATACAACTTCGACATCTGTGCGAAGAGTATATCCCGGGACACCGGCGAGCATGGAGCGGCGGTGGAAATTCTTTCCGGCGCTGTCCGGGAGTGGCTTCATGAAGCGATCGTCGAGAGGCTGCTCGACAACGGCATCATTCCCGCCCGCCCGGTGATTTTTGAAGGCAATGTGAAAAACATCGATCAGCTCGGAGGTTACGGTCCGTTTCTTTTGGTCACGTCGCGGAGGGACGCCTCCGGCAGGCGGACCTTTCCGGAGACCTTCGGCGGGGGTATCGGCGTCGAACGTACGCTCTACGCGCTGACGAAAGGCCCGAAGCTGGATAGGGTCGACGACATAACCTGTTTCGGGAAGAACCCCGACAGCCACCAGATTTACCTGTTTTAGCGTGCTGCAATGGAGAGTGGGCAGCAGAAATTCAACGGAGGTTTTCACCCCGATTTCGGTCTCTACCACCCTGGGTTCGAACACGACGGCTGCGGGGTGGGTTTTCTGGCGAACATCGACGGAACCGGGGATCATCAGATCATAGAGCAGGGCGTAGCCGTACTGAAGAACCTTATGCACCGGGGAGCCGTCGGGGGGGATCTTTCCACAGGAGACGGAGCGGGCATCCTGGTAAGGATACCGGACGACTTTCTAAGGAATCATATGGGCTCCGCAGGGCGGAAGCTCCCCCCGTCCGGTGCCTACGGCGTTGCGATGGTTTTCCTGCCGCGTGATCCCCGAATCAGGGATTTGTGTGCCGGGATCTTCGAGCGTATCTGCGAACAGGAGTCGCTGAGGGTGCTCGGGTGGAGGGAGGTGCCGGTGGACCTGAGCGTGCTTGGGGAGCAGGCGGGCGCCGGCCGGCCGACGATTTTTCAGTGTGCGATCGACGGTGTAGGAATTGCCGGAGAGGCTCTCGACCGGAAGCTTTTTGTCGCCCGGAGATGTGCGGAGAAGTCCGTCCGAGAACAGATCTCCGGCCGCGATATCTTTTATATACCGAGCATGTCGACCCGCACCGTCGTTTACAAAGGGCTGATGCGGGGCGACCAACTGCCGATTTTCTATCCGGATTTGCACGAGCCTGATTTTACGAGTCCCTTCGCGGTGGTTCATCAGCGATACAGCACCAATACGTTTCCATCCTGGGAGCTTGCCCAGCCTTTCCGATTTCTTGCGCATAACGGGGAAATCAACACCCTGAGAGGAAACATAAACCACATGCGCTCCCGTGAATCTACGTTGGAGTCGCCGCTGTTCGGAGCGGACATCAAGAAAATTCTGCCGATTATCGACGAGAAGGGTAGTGATTCCGCCTGTCTCGACAATGCCCTCGAACTGTTGCTGCATGGCGGACGGAGTCTGCCGCACGCGATGTTGATGCTGGTCCCCGAGGCCTGGGGCGTGAAATACCCTATGGGTCCTGATCAAAGAGGATTTTTCGAATATCATGCCGGCCTGATGGAACCATGGGACGGCCCGGCGGCGCTGGCTTTTTCGGACGGTGGGCGTGTCGGGGCCATGCTTGACAGAAACGGCCTGAGACCCGGCAGGTACTCGATTACGCGCAAGGGCCGCATCATTTTTGCATCCGAGGCGGGAGTGTTGGACCTGGATCCGTCCGAAATAGTTGAAAAAGGAGCCCTGCGGCCGGGAAGGATGATCCTGGTCGATTTTGAAAAAAAACGCGTGCTCAAAAACGGCGAAATAAAGACCCTCTGCGCCAGGCACCAACCATACAGACGCTGGGTGGAGGAGAACAAGATCACGGTACGTGCTTTTTACGGCGCGGTCGCCCCGGTCAAACCGGAGCGGGAGAGTTTGACCGCCCGGCAGAGACTGTTCGGCTACACCCGGGAGGAGCTCCAGATGGTCCTGGAACCGATGGCTTCCAGGGGTTACGAGCCGGTGGGGTCGATGGGAGCGGATATTCCGCCGGCGGTTCTCTCCGAGAAGAACCAGCTGCTTTACTCTTATTTCAAACAGCTTTTCGCACAGGTGACAAACCCTGCGATAGATCCGGTGCGGGAAGAACTGGTGATGACGTTGATGACTTTTATCGGCAACCCTGGAAATATTCTTTCGGAGATGCCGGCACATGCAAGGCTCATAAAACTGGTGCACCCGATTCTGGCGGACGAGGACCTGGAGAGGATAAGAAATCTCCAGGAAAAAGGCTTTCGGACAACCACGGTGAAGATCGGTTTTCAGCGCTCCACAAAAACTCCGGGGTTCAAAGAGGCGATTTCAACCCTGTGTGCGCAATGCGAAAGAGCATCCGCTTCGGGTGTGTCCTTGATTTTGTTGAGCGACAGGGATCTTCCCCCGGGCATGGTTCCCGTCCCCGCCCTGCTTGCAGTGTCAGCGGTCAACCAGCATCTGGCGCGCTGCGGCAGGAGACCTTCGGCCGGAATCCTGGTGGAAACCGGGGAGGCGCGCGATGTTATGCACATGGCTCTGCTGCTCGGCTACGGTGCAACGGCGATAAACCCTTACCTGGCCTTTCAAACCGTAGCCGCCATGTGCGAGGATGGTCATCTAAGCGCCTCGATTCCGGTGGCGGTGGCCCTTGAAAATTATATCAAGGCCCTGTGCAGGGGGCTGCTGAAAATTATGTCCAAGATGGGCATTTCGACATTGAGGAGCTACCGGGGAGCACAGGTGTTCGAAGCGATCGGACTGAACAGGGATGTGGTGGATGATTTCTTCCCGGGTACGGCCTCCAGGATAGAAGGGATCGGGCTCGATGCGATCGCCGCGGAAGCCGCAGCAAGGTTCGATGCAGCCGAATCGGACATTCCACCTTCACCGGTTGTGCTTCCGTCCGGCGGGGAATATCGCTACCGTGTGGACGGTGAGAGGCACCTCTGGACGCCGGAGGCGATCAGGCTTCTCCAGGAGGCCGTGCGCAGAGGAGACATGGCTGCCTACTCGGGCTACGCCGAGCTGATAAACCAGCAGGCGGGACGCCTGTGCACTCTGCGCGGCATGTTCAGTTTCAAGGAACGTCCGCCGGTGCCGCTTGAAGAGGTGGAGCCGGCCTCATCGATTATGACTCGTTTCGTCACAGGGGCGATGTCCTTCGGGTCGATCAGCCGGGAGGCACATCAAACGATCGCGGTGGCGATGAACCGGATCAAGGCTATGAGCAACTGCGGCGAGGGTGGCGAGGATCCCTCCCGCTACAGGCCGCTTCCGAATGGTGACAGCATGTCCAGCGCGGTGAAGCAGGTTGCAAGCGGCCGTTTCGGGGTGACAATCGAATACCTGGTGAATGGAAAGGACCTGCAGATCAAGATAGCCCAGGGGGCAAAGCCGGGGGAGGGGGGGCAG
>DSCZ01000048.1 GCA_011048855.1 Desulfobacteraceae bacterium
AATTACTCCCCTGTGCCAGTTTTTCTCCGCCATGAACAGTGTTCGTTTCCCTGGAGCCGTCGATGCCGCGGTCATTTCCGCTTTTGCCAGGATGCGCCGTTCTTCTACCTTGCGTTTTTTGTTCGCGGATTCAAGTGCGCGGGTCCAGCGCGTGGTTTCAAGCGGTTCCCGCGCAAGAAGAAGTTTGATGCCGCTCATGCTGTCTCCGATTCGGCCCGCGGCGTTCAACCTCGGCGCCAGTTTGAAGGCCGCATCTTCGGATGTCATGTGGTTGTTTCCGCAGCCGCTGACCATTTTAAGCGCCTCGATGCCCCACCATCTGGATTTGCTCATTCGGGCGAGGCCGGACTTTACAAAAATCCGATTCTCGCCTGTAAGAGGAACCGCGTCGGCCACGGTTCCCAGTGCCACGAGGTCGAGATACTCCCTTAAATCCGGCTCTTCGGTATTTTCAAAAAAGCCTTCAGATCTTAATGCTGCACGGAGTGCGACGAGCAGATAAAACGCCACACCGACACCGGCAAGGTTTTTAAAGGGAAAGGGACAGTCCGGACGATTGGGATTGACAAACGGGCAGTCAGGCCGGGAATCCCCGGACACCCTGTGATGATCGGTAACCACGACCTCGAGTCCCATGCGTTTTGCCATCTCAACTTCGGCTGCGTTCGAAGACCCGCAGTCGACGGTGACCACCAGAGACGCACCGTCTGCGGCGATGCGGGAAAGCCCGGATTCGGCGAGTCCATAGCCTTCGGTCAGCCTGTTCGGGATATACCAGGTGACGTGTACTGGAAAGTGGGAAAGAAAATGCACCAGCAACGCGGTGGAGGTAAGACCGTCTGCATCGTAGTCGCCGTAGACGGTGATTTTTCGCTGATCCTTTATAGCCGAAACCAGTGCCGATGCGGCCTGCTCCATGTCCGCCATCTCCATCGGGTCGGCCATCGATTCGAGCCTCGGGTGGAGAAATTCACGGGCCGACTCGACACAGGTGATTCCCCTGTTGGTCAGCAGCATTGCCTGAATCGGGCTGATGCCGGCGCAGCGAAGCAACCCGCGCGCCTGAGTGTTCAGCGGCAACACACGCCATGTCTTTCTTCCTGCGGCCATCTGTCAATCTTCCGCGGCGAGCCTGGATTCAATTCGTGCAACATCCCCGGGAACATCCACTTCAAGGGACTCAAACGCCGTTTCGACCACCCTGATCTTGAATCCGTACTCAAGCGCTCGAAGCTGCTCGAGTTTCTCGGAAGCTTCCAGCCGGCCTTCCGGCAGCCGGGTAAACTCTTTGAGAAACCGGGTTGTATACGCATAAAAGCCCAGGTGCTTGTAGCAATCCGCCTTCACGCCGTCTCGCATATAGGGGATGGCGGAGCGCGAGAAATAAAGGGCGTTCCCCCGGCGGTCGGTCACAACCTTGACATGATTGGGGTTGTGAACATCCTCGGGATCGTCGAAACAGTACATCAGGGTGGTCATCCCGGGAGGGTCGGGTTCTTCGAAAGGGGAGACCAGATCGTCGATCACCGACGGCGGAAACAAGGGTTGATCTCCCTGGATGTTTACAACCACGGTATCGGGGGCCAGGCCGAGAATTTCCGCGGCCTCGCAGACACGGTCGGTACCGGACCTGTGCGAGGATCCTGTCATCAAGGCCTTACCGCCGAACCCTACGACGACGGAAGATATGCCGGGATCGTCGGTTGCAATGTAGACTTTGCTGAGACGGCTGCATTTGCACGCTCGTTCGTAAACGTGACGGATCATAGGCTTTCCGGCAATCGGCGCCAGTGGTTTTCCGGGAAAGCGGGTGGAGCCGTAACGGGAGGGAATGATTGCGACGGCCTGGATCATCGATTTGCCCGCCGCACTTTCAAGACCCGGCATAGGAGGCGCATGAGTCTTCGGATTCCCATGCCCTGACCCTGGTTACCATCAGTCTGTCGTTGTTGATCCGGTCGGAGAGGTTGTCGAAAAGGTATCGGGCGATATTTTCCGAAGACGGGTTCACCGACCGGAACGCTTCCAGTTCGTTGAGAAAATTATGATCCAGCGTGTTTATGATTTCACCGGTGTGCTTCTTCAATTCGCGGAAATCCATCACCAGGCCGGCTCCATCGAGCGATGAGCCTCCCACTGTGACCTCGACCTTCCAGTTGTGACCGTGAAGCCGTTCACAGCCCCCTTCGAATTCTTCCAGTTGGTGTGCAGCCGAAAATCTGGATGTGATTGAAACTTCATACATCTTTTTCGGTGCCTCCATCGGCCTCGCCGTCATCCGGGTAGCGCCTGCCGCACTCGGTACACCTGCCGTCTACGATTATCCCGGTGCATGCCCCGTCCGGGCACAGTATCCTGTTGTCAAAATCAAGGTCTTCATCGTCATCGGTTTGATCGACGGTTTGATCGACGTGCGCGGGTTCCTCGGGTACTTTTTCGAGCACGAGAACCGAGCCGCAGTACATGCAATATTTTGCTTCTTCCGGATTTTCACGTGAACAGTGCGGACAGGTTGCTCCGCCGATTTCCTTGTCACAATGGGGGCATTTCATAAGACGTTTCTCCTGGAAATAAAGATTTACGCCCCCGGGGAATCCCCGGGGGTCAGATCAGCTTTTCTTTGATGTATTAACTGTGAAGGGTGTAATTTGTTGCCTGACTTTGGTGCTTTTGCAATCGGGGCACCGGAACCGGCCTTTTTCGTATTCGGCCAGGGAAAGCATCAGGCTGAACGTCTTCTTGCACTTTTCACATATGAATTCGTAAGTCGGCATGGCGCACCTCCTTTCGTTTAACGCTTTGATTGAATGCTTCCGTCCTGATCCACCATCAAGGTGCAGCCTCCCGGCCGGGACCGGGCGTCGTTCAGGCGGACCAGTCGATCAGTGCGGAAATCTCATCCCAATTTTTCACCCGCATGAACTCATTCGGTTTCCTGTTCCAGGGTTGATCGAACAGGATCGGAACAATCGACGCATCTTCTAATAAATAGCACGTTTCGAGCCGGTCTTCCACGAAATATTTCACATTTTCGCGCACCAGGAATTGGGCTTTCCGCTCGTGATCGCCGGTGGCCTCTAGAACAATGCCGTTATGATCCGGGAAACCCAGCACTTCGGTCATCCATCTGAGTATCGAATCGGCTTCCGGCCTGGCGGTGACGAACTTTACCGGACCGGTTTTCAAAAGCCTCGTCAGCACATCCGGGGCGCCCCGGACAGGTTTTATCCCTACCTCAACGGGTTGCTCGATGAGTTTGTGTATTAAAGCATGGGCTGTTTCCTCGTCGATATCGAGGATTTTCCAGAACTCATATTCGGTGATTTCCTCGTAATGAATTTTTATGCCGTATTCCTTCTCGGCCAGCATTACGAAACTGCGGAAGGTGTCGGCTACAACGCCGTCAATATCGAACGCTATGTCGCTCGCGGCGATCCGCTGAGAGCCTGGGGCTCCCGGGTTTTCCCTGAACATCATGAAATTCATTCTTTGTACCGTGGAAGGCAAACCACGAGAGTCGTCGTACCCTGGTCTGTCTTGAAGTCGATTTTCCCCCTGATCAGTTGCATGATCCGATAGGTTATGTACAATCCACGGCCTTCTCCTTCCCCTTCAAGAATTTTGAGGCGGTCATTTTCGTTCATATGCCCGGTGTTCGTTATTTCCGCGCAGGCGAAATCCCCGTCGCCGTAAGTACGGATCCACAGGAAGCCTCCCTGAATCGGGATTGCTTTCGTTGCGTTGTTCAGCAGGTTGTCGAAAACACGTTCCAGGTGCATGGGGTAACATTTCACGAACAGGTTTTCATCGTATGGGCCTTCCTCAATTCGGACATTCTGCTTGAACTGCTCCTTGATCGCCTCTGTGTTTATTTCGAATCTCCGCTTCAACACCTCCGTCAGATTCAATTTTTGTTCTTCGCCCACCTGGTAAATACTGAGTGCCAGTTCCTGGAGCCTTCTTGTCTCTTCGGCGAGAATGCCGGCGTAGCGAAGCGCCTGGTTCCTGGACGGGCCTTTAAATTCGTTTTCGAGCAAACGGGTCAGTCTTCTTGCGAATCCTGCTATCGCGATCGCCGGGTTCTTGAAATCATGGAGCGCATCGTCTAGGCGCTCCATCTTTTTAATTTTCATCATTTCCCTGCTCAAAACAAGGAAAAGATCGGTTTCGGCATCGGTATACCTCTGGGTTTGGTCCAGCGCATCGAACGTCATGAAATGGGTTATTTCTCCATCCGAATATATCGGGACATAAAGTATAGAGTTAATATTATGGATACGCGCGAAGTGTTTCATGTTCGCAGAAATAAGATTGCTGCGCTCAGGACTCAATATGCTGATATAGGAGGGCGTTATGATCTCGTAAGCCGGATCGGCTTCATAACTTCTCAGATTCAACAGCACTTCAAACGCCGGCTCCGAGGAGACCGGAAAACTTTCACCGATCGTATGATAACCCCCGTCTGAAGGGTAGCCCGCCTCCAGGATCACGTGGTCATACGAACGCGAAATCGAAAAAAGCGCGCAGCTCTGGAGATTCATGAAACCCGCCAGCTCCGGGATTATCCTGTCGAAGATCTCTTTTGTCTTGACGCCCTTCTTGTTGCCTATCGTCCGGTATATCTTTTGAATGATGGCTTCTTTCTTTTCGGTGATTCTGGATATTTCGAGGATTCTTTTCCGTGTGAGCACGATGCTCAGTCTTTTTGCGAAAAGCTCCGCCACCTGGAGCTCCAAGCTCGAAAATACGCGGTTCTCCTCTGCATAGTAAACCTGGATTACGCCGACCATCGTTCGACCGTGTAAAGAGAGACGGGGAACTTCGAACGGAAGTGCCATCAGCGAGCGCACTCCTTTTTTGTAAATCACTTCTTTGTTATGATAGAGGTCTTCAGCCAGAATATCCGGTACGATATACGTTTTTCGCTGCTTGATCACTTCACCCGCAACGCTGCCTTCGAGCGGAATATATTTAAGGCGTGTCCGTTCTTCATAAGGGTAGGAGCCGAAGGAAAGCATCTGTGCACTGTCAGGGTCGTAAATTCTCACCGAGGCATGATGGGCGTTCAGGAACTCCACCATGTAGCGGGTGGCGCGGCTCAGGATCGATGGATCTTCCATATCGGGTTCGATTTCAACGATCTCATCCACCTGCCGGGTGACGTGGGACAAAAAATCCGCGACCACGTTTTCTTCGATCCATTCACTCAGTGCCTCCCAGAATTCTTTGCCGGCATCTACCTTTTTAGCCCAGGGTTCCTGACGGGCGACCATCGCGAGATGTTCCAGATTTATAAGCATAGTGCTCCTTTTACAACCCCGCTCATAATAAAAAATTTATATACTATCAACCGGTAAAAATTCAGTCAACAAATCAATGGTGTTTCGGTTATATTGAAGATTTGTTTATGAGGTGTTAAAATTTAATTATAAATGTTAAAAAT
>DSCZ01000052.1 GCA_011048855.1 Desulfobacteraceae bacterium
GGAAAAAAAAGTAAATACCCGTTTCATTACTTCCTCCTTGAAAACAATTTGATTCAAACAATAAGCAGCATCATCCGACGAAACAACGATGACCGCTTAAAAGAATCCTCCTATAGTAAACTCCCATCGTCCCCTGGATTCCCAATCCCTAGGATCCAGGTTCCTGCCGTACTCAAGCCTCAGCGGCCCCATGGGCGAATACCACCTTATACCGGCTCCGGCCGATTTCCGTATACCACTGAAAGTAAAGTTCTCGTCTTTAAGAAAAACATTGCCGGCATCGAAAAACAACACCCCCGACACGCCCTGCTCCTGGACCAGGGGGAAACGATACTCGACATTATAAACCATCATCTTTTCCCCGCCGATGTAATTTTCCCCTTCCATGGGTGATATTGTACCGTAATTGAACCCCCTGACCGTATTGATACCGCCGAGCTTATATTTCTGAAATACAGACAGCCTGCCGCCCGACCGTTTCTCCAGGTATCCCAGGCGTCCCTGCAGCATGATGGCCGTGCCCCACTTCACGGGAAAAAACCAGGCACTGCGAGCCTCATACCTGTTAAAATATTCATCGCCTCCCAGCACCCCGCCGGCGTACTCGAAGCTCAGGCTGTTCAACGACCCTTTCGTAGTATTCCATGCACGGTCGGTGCTGTCCCGTTTCAATTCAAACGTCATGCTGCTGGTTACGTTTCTGCCGACCATTTCCCTTATCTGCCAGGCTGCGGAATCAAGAACATCGTAAATGTCGGCGTCGTCGTATCCATATTTTATCGAACCCCTGGTGAATTCATCGATTACCAGCGGGAACCCTGCTTTCAGAGCTCCGCCCCAGCTCTCACGGGTGTAGTCGTCCCACTCTCTCCTCCAGTTATACAAATCAATCCCCATGGAAATAGGAGTGTCGTAAACCCAGGGATTCAGAAACCTGATATCGTAAAGAGAAGATATACCACCGATTCTTGCATTGGCAAAAAGACTGTAGCCCTTTCCAAGCAAATTTCGCTCACCCAACTCGAACATTAGAAAAGCATTTTCTTCAGAACTATAACCGGCGCCGGCTGCAAAAACACCGGTGGGACGCTCCTCAACTTTTATGTCGAGTATAATTTCCTCGTCGGAACTCCCTTTACGTGTCTGAATCTCAACATCTTCAAAATAATCGAGACGCCGGAGGTTGCGTGTACTCTTCCTGAAAGCCTCTCCGCTGAAATACTCTCCCTCGACTGCGGCAAGTTCCCGCCGTATTACGTTTTCCCTGGTGACCGTATTCCCTGAGACGACGATACGGTCAAATTTCACCTTCTTGCCCTTCGAGATGCGGAAAACAACGTCAATGGTATGGGCATCTTGATCCTCCTGAGTCGAAGGCGCCACCTCGGCATAAGCGTAGCCCTGATCAACAAAAACATCCCGAAGGCGTTCTACATCCTCCCGTAGAATCTCGCGGTTGAAAACATCCCCGGTACTCAACATCAGCCTCTCCAGAAGCTCCTCTTCCGGCCTGTCCAGATCCCCTTCCACGGCAAGCCGCCCCACATAGTAGCACGGCCCCTCTTCGATTTCGAAAATCAGATGTATCCCTTTCTCCTTTTCAAAGACAATCTCGGGTTCACCCACCCGTGCTTTAATATAACCACGATTATGATAAAATGAGGATATTTTCAGGAGATCGATCTCCACTTTCCTCTTGTCCAGATGGCCGGAGCTGGTTATCCAGGAAAAAAAACCCTTCTCACTCGTCATCATTATTTTTTTCAAACGGCGATCGCTGAAAGAAGCGTTGCCTTTAAAAGAAATATCGGTGATAAAAATCTTCTGGTCTTCCTGGATGCGGTATTCCAGTTGAACTTCATTGTTGGGAAGCTCAGAAACATCAACCGAAATTTCAGCGTTGTAATACGCCTTCTCCCTGTACAATTCCTTGAGTCTTTCAATCGAACGCCTGACTTCGTTCGGGTCGTAAACCGCGTAACGGCTGAAGCCCAGTTCCTTCTGCAAATCGTCGTCCTTGATTTTCCTGTTGCCCGAAAAAACGATCTTGCCCACAGATGGTTTCTCTGTGACTTCGAAGATAACCACCTTCCCTTTGGGGCCGTCTTCGAGCCGGATTTGAACGTCATCGAAATAACCCATCCGGTAAACCGCGCGAAGATCTTTGTCCAGCCGGGCCTGGTCCACCAGATCACCGGGGCTGGTTTCCACCGCCAGCAGAATCGCGGCGTCTTCTATGCGCCGGTTGCCCTGGACAAGAACCGAATCGACCTGGGGGACACCCGACAGCTCCAGGTAAAGGCTGTTGGCTACCCCTTCAATGGTTTCGCGAAGCAACTCCATGCGTTCGGCCGTCCTGAAGAAAAGCCTGGGTTCCCGGCCCCGCTCTATCAGTTCCAGATCGATACTCACTTCCCGGCTTATCTGGGTCAAGCTTCCGACAACCGCGGCGTGAGCGCCCATCGAAATCGCAGCATCGAGTGCCTCCACCCGGGAAACTCCGGGCTTTCCCGCCACTGGGTGGCTGTTTACCTGTCCCGGATCGACAACTTCGACGCCCTTCCGTGAAAGCATTTCAGCCAGCATTTTCTGGACCTCGAATCCAAGCCGATCCGGTTGATCGGCGGCATGAACCTCCAACGGAAGCACCGCAACAGCCGGCCTTTCAGCCGCCAGTCCCGGCACGACCGCAACCGCTGTCCAAAGCACGGAAAATAGAACTGAGATGCAGGCCAGCCGAATAAAAAAAGGCGGGCGGATCAAACGACGATCTCTTTGATCTTTAAAATATTCTTCCACCGGCTATCTCCAAACGTCTTGACATTCTCTCCGCCAGTTTATGATTGTGCGTGGCTATGACCATCGCCAGGTTTTCCTCCCTCTGCAGGCCTAAAAGGAGATCCGCTACCATCGCACCGGTTTCCAGGTCAAGGTTTCCTGTGGGCTCATCGGCCAGAAGAAGCTCGGGGCGCATGACCAGCGCCCTGGCGATGGCCACCCGCTGCTGCTCACCGCCTGAAAGTTCCCCGGAGCGGTGGGTCAGCCTGTGGTCCAGCCCCACCTTGTTGAGCACATTGGCCGCCATATCGGCCGCCTTCTTTTTGCCGCACCGGGCTATCAGCGCCGGCATCATTACATTCTCGAGGGCGTTGAATTCAGGCAAAAGATGGTGAAACTGGAATACAAAGCCTATATGCCGGTTTCTGAAACGGGAAATAGACGATTCGTCAAGTTCGTAAATGTTCTTTCCGCGGAAAAGAACAGACCCTTCCGTCGGTACATCCAGGCTTCCCATCACATTGAGCAGGGTCGATTTACCCACTCCGCTCACCCCGGTGACCGCGATACTTTCACCGGAACCGACGACCAGGTCCACGCCCTTCAACACCTCGATCGTGTTGCCGTTATGGGTGTAGGACTTCTTTACCCCCTCCAGCCTCATGACCTCGGCGGGGTAACCGGCCTCCATTTTTCCGTCGACGGTCATCCGTACCTGATAGCCTCCGCAGGATTCAATCTCGAAGCGCGCCAGGAAGGATAAAGCGTCGCCAGAAATGACAGAAAAAAGGCTGCGGCAGCGACTCCCCATACATCCGGCGCCTCGACCCTGACCGGGAGTGAACTCAAATAAAACACATCGGCGGGCAACGATATGAACTTCCACGTCGCCAGCAGATGACAGAGTCCCAGCCCCGCGCATATTCCCAGAACGGTCCCCGCAAAACCGACCAGAACGCCCTGTACGACGAACACACCCATCACGCTTTTCCGCGTAGCCCCCATGACTCTCAGAATCGTAAGGTCTCCGGTTTTCTCCATAACCACCATGACCAGAGTGCTGACAATATTCAATGCCCCGACAAGGATTATCATCGTAAGTATCACGAACATCGTGATTTTTTCCAGCCGCAAGGCTGAAAAAAGGCTCTTGTTGTTCATCATCCAGTCCCTCACCACAAAACCGGGACCGAGTTCTTCGCTGATCCGGTGTCCGACCGACCCGGCCGACGCAGGATCATGAAGCCTCACATCCAGGCCCGAGATCCTTTCCCCAAGGCCAAGGAACTCCTGGGCTTCCCTCAGGCCCACGAACAAAACCGATGAATCATATTCGTACATGCCCGAATCAAATATCCCGGATACATGGAATTCCCGGCTGTTAGGCATCCGTCCAAGCGGCGTCAGCCGCCCTTCCGGGGAAATAACAGTCAACCCGCTTCCCGGCCTTGCTCCCAGCAGTCGCGCCAGCTCTTTTCCAATGATAACCGAAGGTACCGGGCCCTCATTTCTCTCGAGCGCATCCAGTGAACCCTGCTCGACAACCTCCGCCAGGGGAATCACCAGGGTCGTATTTTCAGGCTTTACTCCCTTTATGACCGCTCCGGCCGCCCGACCGCCATGATCCACCATGACCTGCGACTCTACAAAAGGAGCGGTCGCCGCAACCCCATCGATCCGTGAAAACATTTCCCGGACAGATGCATGATCGGAAAGAGTTCCAGCCCGGCCTGCAACCGTCAGATGGGGATTAATACCGAGGATTTTTTCCATCAGGTCGCTTCTGAAGCCGTTCATTACCGAAATCACGACCACCAGAGACATGACCCCGATCATCACCCCCAAAACTGATATCAGCGTAACCACCGAAATGAAGGGGTTTTTCCGCCTCGCCTTCAAATAACGGAACCCGACCTGCAACTCGAAAGCCATACAAATTTTTTACCCTCCGGGGGAACCGTATCCGGCCCCCGAACCACTTAGTTTCCATCCTGAATTTACGAATGGGCACACGCTACCTTTGTTCGGGCCGCATATGGGGGAAGAGAATCACATCCCTTATCGAAGCCGAATCAGTCAGCAGCATCACCAGGCGGTCGATCCCTATGCCCTCACCTGCGGTCGGAGGCATTCCGTATTCAAGAGCCCTCAGATAGTCCCGGTCCATAAACTGTGCCTCCTGGTCCCCCCGCTCCCTCTTGGCGACCTGTGCCTCAAAACGCCTGCGCTGGTCTTCAGGGTCGTTCAGCTCCGTGAAACCGTTGGCCAATTCCCTGCCGGCGATAAACAATTCGAAACGGTCGGTGACCATCGGGTCATCGTCATTTCTTCTGGAAAGGGGCGACACGTCAGTGGGATAAGCGCAGACAAACGTTGGATTCTCCAGCAAGGGCTCAACAAGTTGGTCGAAAAGCTTGGTGAGCACTTCGCCGTATTCCTCCTCCCCGGTCAGGGCGATTCCGGAGCGCCGAGCCGAGGCCATGATCGATTCTCTGCTTTCGAGGGCTGATTCAGGCATGTCTCCCATTTCGCAAACCGCCTGTTTAAGGACAATGCGGCGCCATGGAGGGGTAAAATCAATGTCCCGGCCCTGGTACCTGACAACCAGCGTCCCGAGCACTTTGGTAAGAACCTCGGTGAAAAGCGCCTCGGTCAAATCCATCA
>DSCZ01000138.1 GCA_011048855.1 Desulfobacteraceae bacterium
CTCATCACACCGCCGATAGCAGACGACTTCTCAACCAGGTGAACATAGTAACCCGAATCAGCAAGATCCAGCGCCGCCTGCATCCCGGCAATCCCACCTCCCACCACCATCACAGAGCCCGTTGGTTTTACTGACATAAATAACTCCTCACTCCGATAAATTTTCTTATTTGCCAGGTACGCTGCACGCACCCTCGTCCCTCCCGTCCCGGAACACATGCCTCGCCCGCCGGCACCCGGCGGAAACACACGTAAAGCCCGGGAGGACAGATCTCGAAAAAATGAACGCGTCATCCGGAAAAACCCTTTTTTCCGGGTATACGCCACACAAGGTAAGACCGCGAGAGTGTAATTCTCAAGTGGTGTTTTTGTCAACGGAATTATCCAATAAATCGCTTTAAAAACAGGAATCGAGGCTCGGGATTCTGCATTCCCGCCGACTCCCGGGCTGCTCTCAGCATGCTTATAACTCCGAGGCATCTCCTTGCCGGTCTCAACGTTTGACGCACAAGGAAAATTGCCAGTCCATCTGACCAAATTCGCCGTCGAGCATATTTACGGCCCTTTCATCGTGCCTTGGGACCCGAATAATCCCCCGGATGAAGGCCGTGTTTTCTGATACGATACTGCAAGGTGGAACGGGGCACACCCAGAAGCCTGGCCGCCCCGTTCCGGCCTCCCACGGCTCCCCGAGTCTCGATCAGCGCCTGCTCTATGTGCTGCCGCTCCATCTCGGCCAGGGATTTGACGCTGGTTGATGAAGAAGATTCCCCGGCCGACGGGATCAACCCTTCGATATCCCTTTCGGTGATCGACATGCCCGGCTTCAAAATAACCATCCGCGTCGCAAGGTTTCGGATCTCTCTGCCGTTTCCGGGCCAGCAATGTCCGCACAACCGCTTCATCACACCCTCGGTATAGAAGGGAACGGGCCGGTTCATCTTTTTGGCCTCCTTGTCTGTCAATGTTCTCAACAGAAGAGGAATGTCTTCGGGCCTCTCCCTCAACGGAGGCAGATGGACCGACACCGTATTGAGTCTGTAAAAAAGGTCCCGCCGGAAACCACCGGCCTCGATTTCTTTTTCAAGGTCCCTGTTTGTCGCCGCGATAACGCGAAAATCGACATAAATAGAACGGCTATCACCCACTTTTTCAAATCTGCGGTCCTGTATCACATGCAGCAGCTTGGCCTGCAGCTCGGCGGGAAGCTCTCCGACTTCGTCCAGAAAAACGGTGCCCCCGTCAGCCATCTCGAACCTGCCTGTCCGGCTCGCTCCGGCTCCTGTAAAAGCTCCTTTTGCATGGCCGAACAATTCGCTTTCGAAAAGAGATGGTGCCAGGGCGGGGCAGTTGATCTTGACGAAAAGATTATCTTTACGTCGACTCATTTCATGAATACGACGGGCTATCAAATCCTTTCCGGTGCCGGTTTCCCCGGTTATCAGAACCGACACATCAGTGTCGCCGACCTGTTCCACCATGTCCATGATCCCGGCCATGCATTTCGAAGCGTATACGAATTCATCCGGGACATCTCCATCTGTGCCGTGGTCCATCAAGTATCGGTTGCGCCGTTTGAGGCTTGCATTCAATTCCTTCAGCCGAGTGTAAGCAAGCATATTGTCAACCGAAATGGCCACCTGCCGGGATATATCGTATAGAACCTCTTTAAGTTCGGCCATATTTTCAAGAGGTCCGGCGAACGAAAAGTGAATGCTGCCCAGTAAACGACTCCTTATCACCAGTGGAAAAGCCACGGTGGCTTTGAGACCTGCATCGACCATGGACCCGACCGAAGAAAGGCTCCTGTAGCGGGTCAGGTCCTCGATTATAACCGGCTTTCCGGATTCTATAACCATCTTGGTTATAGAACCATTTGAAAGGGGACGCCTCGTCTTGCAGGCGATTCCTTCCGGTGCAATCCCGTCGGCCGTAGCGAAATAACTTAGAGATTTGCTTTCATGCTCATACAGGTTTATACTCAATCTATCGTATGGTATATGCTTCCGCAGTTCCGTGGCAAGAGCCTTGAACAGCTCTTCGCTGGTGGTCCGGGTTACCACGGCGTTCGTTATTTGGAGAAGTATCTGGTAGCGTGTGGTGGAATCAAACTGCATACGGCGTACTCGCCTGGGTGGTTCCAATGGGTTTTTCTCACAGAATAGCAAAAGCGGGCCGAAAATCAAGCTTAAAGACGAATATTGGGCGCATACCGATTCGTCATTCAATTTCGTCGAAATTTTATCATGAAAAATCAATCAGTTATTTAAAGGGATGGCTGGCATTTTCTTTGCATCGATTTATGTCGACCAAACTGCTTCCTGCCGCTCAAGGCGCTCCGGCCCCGCAGTTGGAACGGATCGATGCCCTGTATGCCGGAAGACGGAATGGACCAAGCCATAAACCCAAAAGAAACGGAGGTTCAAAATGACAGATTTTTTGGTTCACGAACACGACGACACGGTCGGGGTCGCAACGGTCGACATCGAGGCCGGCCGTGAAGCCGAGGGGCTCTTCATGGACACCCAGGAAAAAACCACGGTGAAAGCGCTTCAGGATATCCCCCTGGGGCATAAAATCGCGCTCAGAGACCATTCAACCGATGAAGGAGTGATCAAATACGGTCACGACATCGGGAAAGTGGTGAATGATTTCAAAAAGGGCGAGCATGTCCATATTCACAATTTAAAGACAAGGAGGTGGTAGAAGATGACGACACGCAAAGTAATGGGCTACCGCCGGGAAAATGGAAGAGTCGGCATCCGGAATCACGTCCTGATTCTGCCTCTGGATGACTTAAGCAATTCCGCCTGTGAAAAAGTGGCGTTCAACACCAAAGGCTGCAAGGCAATCCCCCACCCCTATGGGCGCCTCCAGTTCGGAGAAGACCTGGCGTTGCATTTTCGGACCCTGATCGGAACCGGTGCCAATCCCAATGTGGCGGCGGTTGTGGTCATAGGCATCGAGCCCCAATGGACAAACATCATCGTTGAAGGCATAGCCAAGACCGGGAAGCCTGTTGCCGGGTTTTCGATCGAACGTCACGGCGAGATAAAAACGGTTGAAGCGGCCAGCTGGAAAGCCAAAGAATATATGCATTGGGCAAGCGAACTTAAACGCGAAGAATGTGACCTTTCCGAAATCTGGGTCAGCGTCAAATGCGGAGAGTCCGACACCACATCAGGACTGGCATCCAACCCGACGGTGGGCAACGCCATCGATAAACTTG
Organism: Desulfobacteraceae bacterium; assembly: GCA_011048855.1. The sequence continues at coordinate 3,229 of DSCZ01000138.1, forward strand.
TCGAGATGGGGGGCACCTGCTCCTTCGGCGAGACCAGCGAAATTACCGGCGCCGAAATGGTATGTAAAGAGCGGGCCGCCACGCCGGAGGTGGGCGAGCAGTTCATGGCCATGTTCAACCGCTATGCCGAAATGATCGATCGCAACAAAACCGACGACTTGTCCGGCAGCCAGCCCACCAAGGGCAATATAGCCGGGGGACTGACCACGATCGAAGAGAAAGCCTTCGGAAACCTCCAGAAAATCGGTAAGAAGTCAAACTATGTCGGTGTTCTGGACAAAGCCGAAAGCCCCACCGGTCCCGGCCTCTGGTACATGGACACTTCTAGCGCCGCGGCCGAGGCCGTCACGCTGTGGGCCGCCGGGGGGTTTGTCGCTCACTTCTTCCCCACCGGGCAGGGCAATATCATCGGAAATCCCATCGAGCCGGTGATCAAGCTTTCGGCCAATCCGCGGACGGTGAGCGACATGGTCGAACACATCGATTACGACTGCTCGGCGATTCTTCGTGGCGAACTTACGCTGGATCAATCCGGTGACAACCTGCTGGACATGCTGGTTCGGACCTGTAACGGGCGCCTTACGGCACAGGAGGTGCTGGGCCACGAAGAATTTGTATTGACGAAACTTTACGAAAGCGCATAACCATTTGGAACGGCGCCTTTTTACGGACCGGGGCAAAACGAACGGAAAAGGTGCCGATAATGTTCAAGAGGCCCGCCTTCCGCCCTAGAGGCGGGCCATAAAAACAGGGAGGGAAGAAACGATGAAACGTATGCTCATCTTGACACTCACGGCAGCGGTGGTCGCAGTGTGCGGGTCGCCCGCGCTTGCCGCCGACTACCCGAAAGAACCGATCACGTACCAGATCACTTTCAATCCGGGCGGACAATCAGACCTGGAGGCCCGCCGCCAGCAGCCCTTACTGGAAAAAATACTCGGCCAGAAAGTCATGATTCAGTACAAACCGGGCGGCGGCGGATCGGTGGGATGGTCATACCTGGTGAAGCAAAAACCGAACGGTTATTTCATTTCCGGGATCAACATCCCCCATATCGTGCTTCAACCTCTGGCCAGAGGAGACGCCGGGTATACGACCGAAGGAATAGAACCGATCGCACTGTTCCAGGCGACTCCCATCGGGTTGGCCGTTCTCAAGGATGCACCGTACAAAACAGTCAAAGACCTTGTGGACTTCGCAAAAAGCAACCCGGGTGCCGTGACCTGCGGAGGTTCAGGGACATGGTCGGGCCATCATATCGCCCACCTGCAGCTCCAGAAAATGGCGGGCATCGAAATGACCTACATCCCCTACAAAGGCGCGGCCCCCAGCGTGGCAGCGTTTCTGGGCGGCCACGTGAAAGCCCTCTGGGCGAATTCCAACGACCTGGTCCAACACAAGGACAGGATAAGGGTGCTCGCTTTCGGAACAAAGAAGCCTTTCGACGCAATGCCGGAAGTCCCGACTTTCGAAAGCCAAGGCTTGAAGCTTTACGCCTCCATAGACCGCGGCGCGGGTGCACCTCCGGGAACACCTGCGGATATCATCGCGGTGCTCGAAAAGGCTTTTCTGGATATCGCGAACGATCCTAAGATCCAGGCACAGATGGTGGAGGAAGGGTTCCAGCCTGTGGCCATGGGTGCCGCGGAAAGCAAAGCCTATATCCAGGAAAAAGTGAAAGAGTGGGCGCCGGTAGTCAAGGAATTCAAGGAATAACCGGGAAACCAACCAGAATCCGGGGAGATCGCCTGTGCGGCTCCCCACTTCTTCAATGAGTTTCCATCCGGAATCTCCGGATGGAAACTCATGAAACTAATGAGGGGGAATTCATGTTCGAAGCCGCGCTCGGTGGTTTGATTCATGTATTTGACCTTTCGAATTTCACCTGGCTCTTTTTCGGTGTTTTCATGGGCATCGTGTTCGGGGCCCTGCCGGGCCTCACCGCCACGATGGGCCTGGCCCTGCTCGTGCCGTTCACATTCACGATGTCGCCCGCAAGCGGCCTCATCATGCTCGCCGGCATCTATGTCGGCGCGATGTACGGGGATGCGGTTCCGGCGATACTTATCAACACCCCCGGCACCCCCGCCGCCATAGCCACCACCTTCGACGGGTTCCCCCTGGCCCAGAAAGGAATGGCACAGCACGGCCTGGTAGCTGCGGCAGTCGCCTCTTCGTTCGGTTCACTGGTGGCAAAC
>DSCZ01000469.1 GCA_011048855.1 Desulfobacteraceae bacterium
CTCTGTTGATCTGCCGGGCCAGGCGGACCCCGAAAATCCAGTGGGATATCCACTATTGTTTACATTGGTTGGAGGGGAAATCCTGCCGGAAGACGATCGTGGCGTGAAAATCGTCGCATTCCTGGAAGATATCGACGGAACCATGGTGCCCAACGGCAGAATTGAAGTCACAGATATCTCTGAGGCCGTAATGTTTCCTTTTCATGAAAACGCTCAAAAGCTCACGGTGCTCATCATGAACTGCCATCTCGACGACAGAAACGTACAAGTCGTCACTAGGACTGTTCCCTATATCGAAATGCTGTCACCTAACCCCGCCGAGCCCGGCGATACGATAACATTGCAGGGTTTGTCGTTCGGCTCTGAACAGGGAGATGGGAAAATATATCTCGACGACGTCGAAGTCCCTGAAATCACCTCCTGGACCAATACGAAGATCCGGTTTACGCTTCCAGGTGACGCGGAAGCAGGGAAAGTCAAGGTCTTCGCCCGAGGGATGACAAGCAACGATGTACAGCTGGAAGTGGAAATCGTGGAGCCCGACCCGTACAGTTTTTATTTTGTACAGGACTGGTCAATACGAGCTTCTTTTGCCTACCCGGGGTGGCCGGAGCCCGACACAATAGACTTCACGGCAACTTTCAACGGGCGTATTTTGAACGCCATCAACCCTGTCATCGAACTGATAGATTACTTCAACAGCGACGATGCCAAAGCGGTCAAGTTTTCGAACATGAAACGTAGCGAGGTGGTCACCGTCGAAGTCACGATCAACATGGACCTTTCGCGAGAGACCGTGTACGCGACGTTTCCACGCAACGACGGTACGTACAGCCGCATAATCAGCAGGTACTTCAATCCCAGGGTGATTTTGAAGAGTAAATCCGGCGACCTGTTGGAAGAGTTTCCGGACTTGAATTTTTCATGGATCTTCGATGCCATCAGCTGGCCGGAGTCGCTACAAAGTGTAGCTCTGTACGTGGTCTACGATGTCGAGAAAGAGTATTATAAGAGCGAAACTGCAGATGGCCTCTTCACTCCCGATGATTCGTTTCCCCAGGATGGGTTTCCAACAAACACTACAGATGAGGTGTTTCGTCTCGATGTCGATGTCGAAAAAAGTGTGCCGGAGTATGCCACGCCTTAGGTACTGTCCATCCGGAAATACCGGATGGAGACTGATGAAGAAGATTCATCATGCTCAATGCCGCCGGTAAGCCTTGTCGTTGGAGTCTGAAAATATTCTCTTGGATTCACACAAATTTGTGTGTAATATTATGTGCTTTCTGTTCGAATCCACCAATAATTTGCATATAGGTTGACAAACCACACCAAATTGGTATGTTATGTATACCATGAATTTTGGATTCGACCCGAAAAAATCGGATAGCAATAAAAACAAGCATGGGATTGATTTTATTGAGGCTCAAGAGCTTTGGAATGACCTTGACTTATTAGAAATCTCTGCAAAAACAACAGGTGAAATGAGATCTCTGGTAATTGGAAAAATAGACGAAAAACACTGGACCGGGATTATTACATATCGCAATGATAAAATACGTATCATCTCAGTGCGGCGTGCCAGAAATGAGGAGATTGAGTTTTATGAAAGCTAAAGAGTTAGAAAAGAAGTTTGATGAAGGAAAGAGTATTTTAGAGCATTTGGACCTTTCAAGGGCAAGGCGTCCGAACCAGGAACAAAAAAGGGTTAATGTCGATTTCCCTCTCTGGATGATTCAGTCATTAGATAAAGAAGCAAAACGTCTTGGTGTTCCTCGGCAATCGATTATTAAAATTTGGCTTGCCGAAAGATTAAATAAGTCCGCCACATTATAAAATTCGAACCTGTCGTTCCATATCGACCGGGAACCCGGAGCGGTCTTTTCCCAATCGCCCTTCAACTTTCGACGTTTCCTATAGCAAATTTCCATCCGGCATTTCCGGATGGCCACTACCTCGTTTCCATCCGGAAACAATATGATTGCTTATTATATATGTATAAACTTTTTTTTGAAATCATATGAAATAATATTACTGTTGAAATTATATCGACGAAAATGATTGTTTAACCAAGGAGAGTGTGAGTCATGGGAATTGGAAAACGTATTATTGAAACTGCCATGGAAAACGGGGCAACTCTTGCCGGTATAGCAAGTATGGAAGCTGTTAGGGTGTCGGCGTCGCACAGGATATATAATAAAATGGGAGATTATGCAGGAGTTGGTACTGTTAAAGATGGTGCGCTTCCAGGCAATCAATTATTCAATTGGCCTGATTCTGTAAGATCTGTACTCGTAATCGGCCTTTCACATCCAGAAGATAAGCCGGAGCTTGATTGGTGGGATGGCAGAGGTACACCTGGCAACCGTATTTTGATTGACATCATAAAGCGGACAAGCCAACAGATTGAAAACAGCCTTGAGGTAAAAACTACGAAGCTTCATTATTATGTTGAGAAAGGAGGGGTTTTTCTCAAAGATGCAGCGGTGCTTGCCGGGTTTGGGTGTATTGGAAAGAATAATATGCTTATAACCCCGTCATTTGGTCCCAGGATCCGACTCAGGGCTTTATTCCTGGATGCAGAGCTACACCCAACCGGACCAATAGATTTTGATCCTTGTGCCGACTGTAAGGTTTATTGCCGAAGAGTTTGCCCCGAAAATGCTATGGATGAGAAAGCTGCAATTTTTAAGTCAATAGAATTTTCTGATGGTTTGCCTGGAAGAGATGGCAGTTATAATAGAGATCTCTGTAATGTAAGGATGGAAAAGGATGTCGCCGAAAGCTCCAAAAATAATCGTGGCAAACAGCCTATAACTAAATATTGTAGAAAGTGTGAGTTTATATGCCCGGTAGGAAAAAAGGCAGGAGGTCAATGACCGGAGCCATAGAACCCCGCTGCTTCGTCTTGTTGCCTGCCTCGGATTAAGCGCCGGATGCCCGCCCCGCAGGCGAGATCCCCATCCGCCGCACCCGTTGAAGGGTTGCGTGATGCCTCAACAAATCACGCGCGTTGCGTCTGGTCTTTCCCTTTACAAAAATGTTTTGATTTCTTATCATCTAGGCCTTAATATCAGTACCTAAAATAGTGTAAATAAGAGGGCTTGTATGGAGGTGCCCATGATTCAGGCCAAATTTAGCCTTAAAGAATCACATATTAAATTTATTGAACAATGCAAATTTCTTGGGTTTAAAGATAAAAGTGATGTAGTACGTACCGCCCTCGATCGCTTACGTTCAGAATTGACCAAGCAGCGCTTGCGGGAGTCGGCTGCTTTATATGCCGAAGTCTATGAAGAAGACGATGAAACGAAGGATTGGACGGATGCAGCGTTTTCAGAGTGGCCAACATGAACACGCTAAAGCGAGGGATGGTTATCGATGTAAACCTTGATCCTACCAAGGGTTCGGAAACGGGAAAGATTCGGCCATGCGTGATTGTCACAAACAACACGTATAATGCGCGCGTACCGGTCATTCAGGTAATTCCATTGACGGCATGGAGCGTGAGAAAAACCGGCATCATAACCAATGTAGAAGTTGTCCCAACCGCAAATAACGGGTTAACCAAGAAATCGGTGGCGGATTGCCTGCAGACACTTCCAATTGATCACCGCGCTCGACTCGTCAAAGTGCGGGGTGAACTGGAAGGCGCAATCATTGAGAAAGTAGATGAAGCGTTGAAAATTGTTTTCGATCTCCTTTAGGGCTACACTTTTTCATTGCTTTTCATCACTCGCGCATGGGTTGGACGGGCCAGGAAAAACCGGAGAGAAAAAGAATGTGAATGGATGTGAACAGAAGTGCCATTAGGGCGGATACCCTTTCCCGGAACAGGTGGCGCAGGCACAGCGCAAGACAGATGGTGGCCAGAAGAAAGGGAAGAAGAAAGAAAAAAAGTTCCCATAGATCCGTCCGCTGGGGGTAGCGGTATATTCTGAACAGGATGCCGAAAAACCAGACAATGTGCAGGCAGTAAAGGGGCAGATATACAAGGATGCGTCCAAGGGTCCGGCCTGTGGCAGAGCTGTTTTGAAGCGCGGCAGCAGCCCGCTGCCTTCCATGGGAACTCCCATACGAAAGAGGAAGGCATTCATGAAAAGTTCCCAGATGCAGAAGATCAGGGTGCAGGGTCCGGATCAACTGGCCTGTCATGGTGCCCAGTTCACCGAGTTCCACCTCCAGGGGGGCATTCATGTGGGTCCAGGATGCGGAAATCTGCAGGTATGCCTCGATTTACCATCTTACTTTTTCCCGGCATCCCCATGAGCCTTTATTGACATCAATGTGAGATTCCTCGTATAAGTTCCATATGACCAGACGCACAAACTCTGACCCAAAACCTGCCCTGTTGGAATTCAGTCAAATGATGGAGGTCGTTGGATGACCATTAAGCGGAGGGGTGACCGGGGGTACTGGCCGGATGCGTATGTGGGCAAAAGGCAGAGTGCCTCCAGAGCCATCCACAGGATCAAGCGCGGCCAGCGGGTTTTTATCGGCTCTTCCTGCGGCGAACCTCAGGCCCTGGTCAGAGAATTGGCCGCCCAGTTTGAGAACTTCACCGATTTGGAGATCGTCCGCATCCTGAGCCTCGAAACCACACCACTCACCGACATTGCTGATAAGACCGCCAGTCAGAGCTTCAATATCCGTTCCTTTTACCTCGGTTCGGGCAAACCGAAGGCCCTCTCCCGAACCAAACGGTTTATCACGCCCATTAACCTGTCGGCTATTCCAAGACTCTTCGAGAGTCGGCAGCTTCCTATTCATGTTGCCCTGATCCAGGTGTCCGAGCCTGATGATTTCGGGTGGATGAGCCTCGGCGTCAGCGTGGACGTGACCATTGCCGCGGCTCGGTCGGCGGACATGGTGATCGCCCAGGTGAATCCTCGAATGCCCCGAGTCATGGGCAGGAGCTTCATTCACGTTGATGAGGTGGCCCCGAATGTGGCCATGGCGACGTGCTTACGCTCGAGGCGAGGTTTGACCAGCCGAGAGAACCCGAGGCCTGCAGCACATGAAATTCGCGGCCTGGATTCTCTGAATCCTTAACCCTTTAACGGCCATGTGCGCCATGGGATCACTTATAGCCATCAGGCTCAGAGACAAACGCAACGATCCTTTTGAGATCCGGAGCTGCTCAAAAGAGGATTTTTTCTCGCTGTTGAAGATGTACAAGTCCTTTTCTCCCAGGCCTGCTTTCCAGATTAATGTTTCCGGGCATCGGCTGGGAACGGCGGGGATCGAATCGGCCCTGGTCCTGCACAAAAAGGTGGCCGCAGTCATCTCCAAGGGCGCGGAACCGGACGACGGGGTTTCTTATCTGAAAGCCTTTCTCACCATTCACAAGGGATTTACACCGTCTGTCCGTCTCAACCACGAGATCAAGGCTTTTGTCAAGGCAAACCTCTCCCA
>DSCZ01000576.1 GCA_011048855.1 Desulfobacteraceae bacterium
ACGTCTGCTGGAACACCGAACTGGGCAGGGGCAGGCCGGGGTGGCACATCGAATGCAGCGCCATGTCGACCAAACACCTGGGTCAGCCTTTCGACATCCATACCGGCGGAGTAGACCTGATCTTTCCGCACCATACAAACGAAATAGCCCAAAGCGAAGCCTGCGGCGTCAAATTCGTCAATTTCTGGCTCCACAACGAACACCTGTTGGTAAACGGCCAAAAAATGAGCAAAAGCCTGGGCAATTTTTTTACGCTCAGGGACCTTCTTGCAAAAGGCTATGATCCGATGGCCATACGCTACCAGTTGTTGAGCGTGCACTACCGCCAGCAGTTGAATTTCACCGAAAAGGCCCTGCTTCAGATCCCGGCGACCATTCAACGATTTAGAGACTTCATGATCCGGCTTCATGAAGCAGGCTCCGATGACCCCAACGATGCCCAACCGGGAAAGGCAACTTCCGAATTAATTTCCGAAGCCGCCGAGCGCTTCGAAAATTCGATGGACGACGATCTGAACATCAGCGCCGCCCTTGCAGCCGTATTCACCTTCATGAGGGAGATCAACAGGCGGATTGACAGGGGTCACTTGACTCCTCCGGATGCCAATGCTGCATCGAAGCTGATGAATCGCTTCGACAGGGTCCTCGGGCTTATCGCCTCCGGCGGTGGTGAAGAAATTCCCGCCAGGGTGACCGAGCTTGTTGAGGCCAGAGCCGAAGCGAGGAAGCGGAAGGACTTCGAATCCGCAGACCATATCCGGGATGAACTTCATGATATGGGTTTCGTGGTGGAAGACACCCCCGAAGGCCCGAGGCTGAAGGAAATATGAAACGGGTCTGAAGGCGAAAGGAGCCGGGTACATGGAATGGTATAGGCTTGAAATCAAAAATATATTAGACAAACTCCAGACTGCGGAAAATGGGCTGTCCACGACCGAAGCAGGTGAACGACTGGAAAAGGAAGGGCCGAACAAACTGCCCGAGGGGAAAGGGGTGAGCAGGATCGAAATCCTGATTCACCAGTTCAAGAGCCCGCTGATATACATTCTGCTCGTAGCCGCAGTGGTCACCGCGATTCTTGGTGAATACATCGACACAGGTGTGATAGCAGCCGTTTTGATCCTGAATGCACTGATCGGGTACCTGCAGGAATACAAAGCTGAAAAGAGCATGAGAGCTCTCCAGGGGATGGTCGTTGCCAGGACGAAAGTGCTGAGGGATGGAGAAGAAACCGAAATCCCCAGCGAGGAACTGGTTCCCGGCGACATCGTACTGCTGGCGAGCGGCATGAGGGTTCCGGCCGACCTGAGAATTTTTCACACGACCGAGCTCAAGATCGAAGAAGCTGCACTTACAGGTGAATCCCTCCCGGTGGATAAAACCACAGCCCCGATCGATGAAGACGGCCTGACTCCGGGTGACCGGATTAATATGGCTTTCATGGGAACGATCGTGGTAAGCGGCCGGGGGAGAGGCGTGGTTGTTGAAACGGGCCCGAAAACAGTTCTCGGCAGAATAGCCGGAGATATGGCCGAAATATCAGTGACTGCCACCCCTTTACAGCAGAAAATCGTCCGGTTCGCCAACTTCATCGGATTTCTTGTACTGGGAAGTGCGCTGGCCATAGCGATCCTTGGTATATTTCTCGGGATGACCATGGGGGAGATATTTAAAATCGCGGTTGCGGCGTCGGTGGCCGCTGTACCCGAAGGGCTCCCTGTGGTGGTCACGATTACGATGGCGATCGGGCTCAGCAGAATGGCAAAACGCAATGCGATCATACGAAAATTGCCCGCAGTGGAAACCCTCGGAAGCACAACCGTAATATGTTCTGACAAAACCGGGACGCTTACCAGAAACGAAATGACCGTAAAGGTCATTTTCAACGGTCGCAGTACCTACGAGGTTACCGGCAGTGGTTATGAACCGGACGGCGAAATTCTCTGCCGGTGGGAATGTACCGAAGAGTCCGAACGGGAGAAAATTCATCCGGCCCTCCGTATCGGGATGCTGTGCAACGAATCGCGAATCTTCCAGGAAAACGATAATTTCATGGTGGATGGCGACCCAACCGAAGGAGCGTTGATTGTCTCGGCGATGAAGGCCGGCCTGAAATATCGAGATGAAAAAGCGGGTTACCCTCAATTATCAATGATCCCGTTCGAATCGGAGCGCGGCTTCATGGGGAGTCTCCATGAACACGAAGGTCGCAGGTTGATTTTTGTAAAAGGGGCGCCCGAGAAAATCGTCGAGATGTGCTCCCGGACTATTTTCGAAGATTCTTTTGATCCCCGAAAATTGATCGAGGTGGCGGAAAACTTCGCCGAAGACGGGATGCGGGTTCTCGGGATGGCCTTCAAAAAGGTCGAAAACGAAATAGAACAACTTAGCGTGCAGGACGTCCAGGGAGATTTCACTTTTGCGGGGCTGCAGGGTATGATGGATCCCCCGAGGCAGGAAGTCGTTGAAGCGATAAAAGGCTGCAAGGAGGCGGGCATCCGCGTTGTGATGATCACCGGGGATCATGCAATTACGGCTTCCGCGATCGCAAGGATGATCGGCATTACCCGGCGGAAGAACGAAGAAGTTCTGACCGGCCGCGAGCTGGAATCGATAGACGACGAAACGCTGTTCGAAAAAGTCAGTGATGTTTCGGTGTTCGCCCGGGTCTCTCCCCAGCACAAGCTTCGGATCGTTAATCAGTTCAAGCGTCATGGAGAAATCGTCGCCGTCACCGGAGACGGCGTCAACGACGCGCCGGCCCTGAAAACGGCCCACATCGGCGTAGCCATGGGAAAAACCGGCACCGACGTAGCCAGGGAAGCGGCCGACATGGTCATCACCGACGATAATTTTTCCAGCATTTTTCATGCGGTTGAGGAAGGAAGAGTTGTTTTCGACAATATCAGAAAAGTGACCCTTTTCTTGATTCCGACAGGTTTTGCAGCGGTTTTGTCCATATTGACAGCCATGGCACTCGATATTCCGATCCCTTACGTCGCCGCACAGCTTCTCTGGATAAACCTCGTGACAAACGGCCTGCAGGATGTTGCGCTTGCTTTCGAACCAGCCGAAAAAAACGTACTCAAAAGAAAGCCCCGAAATCCTAAAGAAGGGGTGATGTCGAAGCTGATGATAGAGAGAAGCATCCTGGTTGGATTCCTTATGTCCGCAGGCGTCGTGATCAATTTTTCATCAGCGCTCGATGACGGTTATTCGCTCGAAAGAGCGAGAACGGTTGCGGTTACGACGATGGTGCTTTTCCAATTTTTCCAGGCCTGGAACTCCCGGTCCGAGATTCAATCGGTCTTCCGGATGAATCCCTTGAGCAACCCCTTGTTGTTTTACGGGACAGTCGCCGCGTTCCTCGCGCAGATTGCAGTGATCTACCATCCGGCCTTCCAATGGATTTTCAGAACCGAATCACTCGATGCATCGGACTGGATAAGGGTAATACTTGTTTCATTAGTGGTAGTGCTGGCTGTCGAAATTGACAAAGCCTTGCGAAGACGTAAACAAAATCCGGTTTGACCCGGCGGGCAAAGGAGAAAAAAAATGGAAAATATGGAAATCCACGATTTGATGCGACCGGTTGAAGAATTTCCCCGTATTTCCAGCCAGCTCACTTTTTTTCAGGCGTTGGAAGCACTTGAAAAGGCTCAGGATGAGTTCCTTTCCGGAAAAGCAGCTCAAAGAATCCTCCTGGTTTACGACAAAGACGATAAAATTGTGGGGAAACTATCACCCATGGACCTGGTACAGGGACTGGAACCAAATTACGACAGGATAGAAAGCCTCAAGGACCAGTCCCGCTATCGGCTCAACGAAGAAACCCTGGAACGTATGAAAGAACAATTTCAGCTTTGGCACACGCCGTTTTCGGAATTGTGCAAAAAAGCGGACGGCGTCAAGATTGAGAATTTTATCAAGATGCCTTCACCGGACCATATGGTAAACTCCGAAGACAAGATGGCCAAAGCCTTTCATCTGTTTGTAGTAGGTCGGCACGACTCCCTTTTCGTAAGAGAAGAGGACCGTATCGTCGGCCTGATATTATTCTCCGATGTTTACCGGCAGCTGGCTCAAGCCATGAAACAATGCCCGATGGAAGGATAGAAAGTAGTTTCCATCCGGCATTTCCGGATGGAAACAAAGCAAAAAAACCGAAAGGCAGGCTCAGCCGTAGATTTTCCATATAATTTCTTCCAGGGGCCGCTTCGGGACATGGTGAACGTCCTTTTCATCGCGCCAGTATTTTATGTCCCCCCCGGCCTCGATGTATTCGACCCTGACGGACTCCCGCGGCCTGCCGAGTGCGACCACCAGCATTATTTCGAAGTGGTTCTCAATGCTTAGATCTTTTGCCAGTCCTTTGCGGTCGATGCTTGCAAGCATACACCCGCCAAGGCCTTTTTCCACCGCCTCCAGAAGCATGCTCTGGCAGGCGATTCCATGGTCGCAGAAAAAGTTGGAATGAATCCTGGTATCGCCCAAAACGACGATATAGGCCGGAGGCCGCTCCCCCTCGCCCGGCCCCTTCCAATCTTTCAAATAAGCCGCCCAGCCCAGATGCCGAAAAATTTTATCGTTCACGGCCGGATCGCAGGACAGTATATATTTCAGGGACTGCAGATTCGCGCCGCTGGCAGAATGGCGCGCAAGATCCACGAGTTCTTTCAACGTCTCGACTGAAACCTTCTCATCTTGATAAAACCTTCGATAGCTCCTGTTCCTGTATATCAGATCCTTCAGCATAAGATGCTCTCCTTTTTTTACGACGCCGTCAATTATGCCCCCGCCTGAAAACTTTCTACCATGAAAACCCCTGGTTTTCCAAGTGTCTTCCCTGAAGTTTCAGCCCAATTGAATCCTGGTTTTATTTCATGTTAGGATGTACAAGTAACGTTCACCGGCTACGCTGGTCTTTGAACTTCATTTTCAGGAGAAAACAATAATGATTGATGTGGACATGATCGTAAAAAACGGTATCGTTTTGACCATGGACGGTCACGATACAGTTTTCGACCGCGGGCTGGTTGCTGTTTCCGGAGATTCCATCCACTGGGTAGGAGATGAAAATACAGCACCGGCATTTTCAGCTGCGGCCACGATAGACGCCCGGGGCGGAATAATATCTCCGGGCCTTGTAAACGGCCATACCCATGCTGCAATGACCCTTTTCCGGGGCCTTGCGGACGACCTTCCCTTGATGGAGTGGCTCAACGACTACATTTTCCCGGTCGAGAGACGGATGGATGAAGATTTTGTCTACACAGGCACTATCCTTGCCTGTGCCGAAATGATTCTTTCCGGCACAACGACTTTCTGTGATATGTATCTTTTCGAGGAAACCACTGCACGTGCGGCACGCACAGCCGGAATGAGATGTCTCGTGGGAGAGGTCTTCTACGAC
>DSCZ01000577.1 GCA_011048855.1 Desulfobacteraceae bacterium
AGACCCCATAATGATGCTTCCCCGAGTTTGGAAAAAGCCCCGGCTTCGTAAAACCGTTGCCATTTTCGGATGGCGTTGTCGCTGACTCCGTATTTACGCCCTGTGCCAGAATACCCCAGCCGCTCGATATCACTTTTTAAAGTATGGTAAGAGGGCCGCAAAACCTTCCGGTTCCAGTAGCCGGTATGGACATTGACAGGAGCGGAAAGTTGTGTCCTAGCCTCATCGGCTTGAAAAAGTGATGCGGTTTCGAGCTTGGCCATGGCTTGGCGTTCGGCTTCCCCGATTGAATGAAGATAAATTTCAGTGGTTCGCCGGTTTTGATGCCCAAGGATCCGCTGAATAGTGCCGATCGGAATCCCAATGTGATCCAGGATTGACGCAGTCAAATGACGAAGCGCATGATAGCGGAAATATCTAACCTTAGCGTCCCTGCATAGGGTTGACATCAATCTTTTTCGCTCTTTATAAGGTCCCTTCACCCAATTGCCGGTCTTTCGACTTCTGTATAGATGCCAAAACACCCAAGGCATATCATCGTCACGAGCTTGGTCTCGGAGATTGAGGATTTCATAGAGTTTACCAATCATCGGCACTTCCCGAGGTTCTCGGTGACCGCCTTTGCGTTTACGGGTCCAAAGGGTTACCAGTCTCCGGTGGAAATTGACATCATCCCAGGTTAATGAGTTGATTTCACTGACCCGACCAGCCGTCAGCAAAATAGTCCAAAGATATTGCTGCGCTTCAGGGTCGGCAACGGCTATGACTTTCAGAACATCTTCTTTGGGCGGAACATACTTTTTGCGCTTTTCGACCGGAAAGAAATCGATAGTGTCAGTGGGATTCGATTCTATCAACTTCTTTTTGGTTCCGTAATTAAATAGAGCCCTCAAGTATTGCAATTCTTTATTCGCAACATGTGAGCTTACCATTAAGCGCTTCTTCAAGTAGTCCTCGATAATGCCAGTGGTGATGTCACCGCACATCATCTCTTGCCATTCTTTTACCCATCTTCTGCAGTGGTAACCGACATCCCGATAGTGGCTTTCCGAATTATAGGCTTTGACATGATCAAGCCGTCTATTGACGAGCTCCAAGAAGGCCATGTCGGTTTGGGTCTCTATCGCCTCTATCGTTTTCGGGTTGTTTATCTCCTCCTTTCTTTGGCCTTCGGCGGCCATCGCTTCTCTTTTGGTTTTGAACCAGGCCTGAGTGTACCTGGTCCCGTTTAGGGTGAAGTCGTACCTCCAACCCTTGCCCTTTTGAAAATATACGCTCATAGAGTTCCTCCTTTGCTGGAAAAAAGAGTGAACCCCTGAGCTTCCTTCCGCCCAACAAATCCGCATTCTTGTAAACCCAGCTGAGGCTCTTGCGGAGATACTGGGCTACTTCCTCAGGGGTGAGTATATCGGGAGCTTCTCTCATGTGTCAATCCAAGATAAAAGCGTCTGAATATCAATGTGTTAATTCAATAAGCCAATGGCTATGATCACGAGTATACGAAAAACCGTCATTTTCTATCTCTTAAGTCGCCCTGATAACCGAAAAATTAAACCAGCCCCCGGCAGAAGAAGCGAAATCCTGGGGGTCATGAGACGTTCGGAAGATCAGGGCGTGGAGAGAAGTTACGAATTCAATGGAAAAAGTGATGGGCTCTGCGTGGGTGAATCTACAGGATGGTGATTGGAGATCGTTGTGGATTTGAACCCCTGTATTAGCTTGTAACTACTTGAAAAAAGGACTAAAAATTTTGGCTGGTGCTGGTTTGGTGCTGGAATGGATTTGAGCCGGTGTTTTGAATCGGAATCCGGCGTTGGCCGGATACTGGGTATTAGAGCTACTTTCTTTTTCCCTTGTTCAGTTTCCGCCTGAGAACATCCGAGCACCTGAAGGTGACAACACGCCGGCCGTCTAGCATGAGGTCGGTTCCGCTTGCAGGGTTCCTACCCCGCCGCGGGTTCTTTTCCATCACATCAAACTTCCCGAACCCTGATATCAGCACTTTTTCTCCCTGTTCAAGCGTGCACTTGATGAGCTCGATAAGGTTTTCGACCACACCAGCGGCCTGTTTCTTGGTCAGATCGGTTTTGACGTATAGAGCTTCCCTCAGGTCATTCTTCGTGAGTGTCATGGCACAAAAGTCTCCGGATTGGTTGATGTTAGGGCAGGATTTAGACCATAGCAGCAGGCTGGGCTTGATTACAAGGGGAAAATCACCTTTTATGGATGTAATCTTGTAGGTCAGAATTTTGATCCCGATACTGGCGAACCAGGCGATTCACAGCACCAGGGATTCCGTTAAACCCTGTTTAGCAGGAATTTCTGCACCGCCAGGTGCAGTTCCCGTGATGGAACAACCGTGTTTCGGGAAAGCGCATTTTTTAGGTTTGAAACCGAAAACTTTATAAACGTCCCGACCCCTTTATCGGGATCATGGCATCCTCGCTATTCCTGCCCCTGGAGCAGATCCGGCCGGGTGAGTTCATTTCAAATTACTCGGATTGGATCTATTTCACATTGACACTGGTATTTTTCCTGGCGGTTGCAGGTGTTACCCTCCGGAAGCATTTCGACAAACCCTATGTGAAACCTCTCATTATCTCGGTTGCCTTGATCATGACTTTCGGGGTTTTCACCAACCGCTGGATGCTGACCCGGGTCTTTGAAGGCTGGGGTATCGTGGGAATGGTCATTCTGGCGTTCATGGCGGCAACCATTCCCTACGGGCTCTGCCGCGGGTTCGGGCTTCCGGGCGGGAAAGCGTTCTACCTCACCTATATCCTGTTTTACATTCTTGCCTGGGTGAAGTTCCCGCAGGTGTTCTATGCGCTTAAGGACTCGAACATGGGACTTTTGAACCTGTTGCTTCTTATTCTATTCCTGGTTTCCATATACAAGGTTGTCCGCTTCGCCCGAAGCGGCAGCAGCAGTGCAGATACCGTTTCCAGGCTCAAAAACACCCTCGGCCACCGGCAAACGTATGAACCCGAGATCCGGCACGAGCTTGAAACAGAACGAGAAGGAGAGGCGCTTTTAAAAACCAGAGGCTTGAAGTTTACTGATGAGGAGATCCGAAGTGCCGAGGATATAAGGACCCAGCTCCAGGGAATCCTTCGCATAATCGAGACGCACGGAAACAGCCTCGCGGTGGATGACCGGGCACAGATCACCCGCATTCTTTCAAAAATGGCGGGCAATGAGCAGGCATTTCTCCGTGCCGTTGATAACGTGAAGGAAATCTTCAAGCGACTTGAGGTCATGGACAAGACTGAGCTTCGAAAAAAGCTCCAGAGGCTCAAAAATGTAAAAGGGAAAGAGAATAAACTGCTCGCAGCAGAAATCAAACTGGAAGAGGAAAAGATTGTCCTTGAAAAAGAGATAGAATCGCATGAGAAAGATCTCAAGAAATTCATCGAAAACCTGAACCGTCATCTGTCACTCGCAGTCAAGGCAATGGCAGAATCCTCGTACCCCTTGAATGCACTCCCGCATTTGAAACATTCTTTGAAGACCGTAGGTGAAATCATCTCAATAACCAAACACCTCGAAACCGTGGAAAAGCATATGCTCTCTATAATAAAGGCCGAAGAGAAGGCGATCACGCAGGAGAAGAGAGCATAGCCAGCCCCGCGAAGCGGGTAATCTTGAATCTGAAATCTGAAATCTGGAATGCGCCACAGGCGCTAATCTGGAATCTTGAATATGAAATCTTGAATTGCGCCGCAGGCGCTAATCTGGAATATGAAATCTGGAATTTGGAATGCGCCGCAGGCGCTATGTCTCCGCGCGATGCCCAATCCCTTTGCTTTTGACCTCCCGCCTTTGATCTCCACGCTTGCAAAGGAACGTCAAAATGAATATAAAGATTAAAGATTGACGGATCGCTGATGATGGCAGGCAGGATGATTGCGGTTTTCCTTGAAAAGTCAAAACACAACGGATGGCAAGTTTGATGTTTAACCTTCCGTGTTGCATGAGGTAGGGCTATGTTCAAAAATTTTACACTTGAGTATTGGATGGATGATGAGTGGTATGTCGGTCGATTACAGGAGGTTCCCGGCGTTTTCAGCCAGGGTCAGACACTTGACGAATTAAGAGAGAATATCCAGGATGCGTATCGGATGGTGATGGAGGAGACCGGCGTTCAACACCATCCTGAATCCCAAACCATGGAAATAGAGGTTCGTGTTTGAACCGCGGCAAGCTCATAGAGCGGCTTGTCAAGGCTGGTTGTTATTTGAAGCGACACGGCAGCAAACACGACATCTATCTTAATCCGCACAATGGCCGCCATGCGCCAATTCCCAGGCATCGCGAGATAAAGGATTCCCTGGTGAATCTGGTGCTAAAACAACTAGGGATTGAAAAATAGATATCGGAATTGCAAAAAAAGTCGAGATTACTCTATATTTTTTTCGGTCTCTGATCAGCAGCTTCCCCACCTACCGCGGCCTGGATTCCGCAGATCCGGTAAATCTTAAGACCGCTATTGAAAATGAACCTCTCATCGATGACCCCTCGCTTCCGAAACCCGATAACTGGCCACTGGCCACTAACCACTAGCCACTGTATTTTCCCGCTGTTCTCTGCGCCCCTGCGTCTCCGCGCGATGCCCAATCCCCGCGCCGCAGGCGCCAGCCCTTGCAGATTATCGCAGTTTCGTCTAAACTTTTGAAAAAAGCCTATGGCCTTTGAAACAAGCATTTATACAAAGAAGGAGCAATCCGATGAAGACAGTACAAACTGAGATACCTGAAAATCTTTATCATGGTGCTGTGGCCCTGGCAAAAGAAGGTTGGTTCAACAACGAAAAAGAAGTCATTTCTGAAGCGATTCGCCGGTTTCTCGAATCCCATCGGCCCGAGTTGATGGATCAATTTATTCGAGAGGATCTTGAATGGGGCCTCCGTGGTGAGGAGTAGATCCAAAACCGCTGTGGTATGCGACGCCGGCCCCTTGATCCACTTGCACGAGGTCGGTTACCTCAATTTGATGGCCGACTTTGAAAAAGTTATTGTGCCTAGTGGAGTACAGAAGGAGGTGGTCCGGCATAGGGATGTGACTTTTGCGGAGGAGGATATTCGCTGGTTACTGGTTCGTCCCGATCTACCTTTGGAATATTCCGTTAACGCCAGGTGATTTTTTAACTGTTAGGCAAGAATATGGCGTATAGCCTTGTCGAATTGACCCCGCGCAGCGGGTAATCTGGAATTTTGAATGTGGAATTTGAAATCCCGCGAAGCGGGTAATCTGGAATTTTGAATATGGAATTTGAAATCCCGCGCAGCGGGTAATCTGGAATTTTGAATGTGGAATTTGAAATCCCGCGAAGCGGGTAATCTGGAATATGGAATATGGAATCTGGAATGCGCCGCAGGCGCTAACAGCGGGTAATCTGGAATATGGAATATGG
>DSCZ01000515.1 GCA_011048855.1 Desulfobacteraceae bacterium
CGCCTGAAGCGCATTCGGTGCTTATTTCTTGATCGCTGATACAATCCGCTCCCACAGGATATAGCGAGTCTTTCTCGGGGAGAGCTACGAAATATGAAGCACCCGCAGCGAAACCCCCGGCGCAGCCGGAATCGGAAGGGGCTATATGAAAAACAGACGATACCGACGCCGACGCCGGTTCTAACTTCCAACAGCAAGCTTCAACGCGGCGGACACCCCCCTGCTGATAATCTCCTTTTGGTCACTGCAGAAAACAATCTCCACTTTGGGACCCAGGGGCCGCCATTGAACCGGATCGGATTCTTTAAAAAGAGCAACGCAGGGCACCCCCTTCATGGCCGCCAGGTGGGTGACGCCACTGTCCTGGCCGGCAAAAAACGAACACCTCCCAAGGAGACCAGCTAATTCCAGGTGACCCGGACAAAACAGGACTTCCCCCTCGCCTGAAGAAGAAAGTTCCCCGAGGAACGAGGTTTCCGCAGGACCAAGCACCCAGATCATGCGTTCGACCTCCGCAGGCCATTTACTGCGAATTTCAACAGCCAGCTTTCTCCAAAGCCCCATCGGATGGTTTTTACGTTTGTCCCCCGAACCGGGGTGAAAAACAAGCCAAGGTTTTCTCCGGACAGGGCCGCAACCTGCCAAAACAGCTTGCTTGCATGCCGATAAAACCACGCCTGATGATTCCAAAGGCAACCCTGCAACTTCCAGGCACTCCGCCACGTAGCCCGCGACATGAACTCCAAGGCCCGGCTCCGGAAACGGAGGGTAGACATAAACTTCTGCCCCCGGGAAACCATGCCTGAGATTCTCAAAAACCGTTCCACTTCTGTCCGAGAAAAAACCCACAACAACCTCTGCGGCGTAGACAGGCAGCGCGCCTTGTTGGATTCCTCCGGAAAACAAACGATGCCATCCGCCGCGCTCGATATCATAGGCCCGGGTGACGACCGGTTGGAGAAAGGAAATGCCTGGTTCTCTTCCGGCTGAAAACACCCGGTGGGTTGAAGAAAGCCGCCGAACCGCCGGTGCCAGCATCAAGGTATCGCCCAGCGCCCCCGGCCGCAGCACAAGTATATCCATCGCAGCCCTCCCAAACGTTCATAAATAAGTCGGCAGGGGTATTCACCTTCACCGATGAAAAGCTCTTCATTTGATTTGTCGGAGTCGGTGTCGAAAAGGCGGCGTGATCACCAAAAAACCGGCATCCCGAGTTTCCCCTTGATCATCGGGGCTGGAAAATATTATAAATTTCCGATCGATATCGAACAAGGAATAAATGCAGGAAGGAGGAACAGCCATGGAATCCAGGATCGATCCTCGGGTTAAATTGATGCAGGACGCGGACATGCGCGGCAAAGTCGTGTTGCTGCGTGTCGATCACAATGTGGTTAAAAACGGTGAAATCAAAGATCCTTACAGGATAGACGCGACCCTCGGTACTTTATATGCGGTGGCGGAAAAAGGGGGAAGGCCTATTTTGATGACGCATGTAGGACGGCCGCGGGACAAAAAAACCGGTGCAATTTTTTGCAGGGAACAGGAGTCGGTGGAACCAATCGTCCGGTATCTTGAGCGCAAGCTGCCGGTCCGAATTCATATGCCGACTCTGCCTGTCCAAGGAGATCTGGGGATAGTCGATATCCAGGATCATCTGAAACCCGCGGTTAAAGACCTGGTAGAGGGCCGGGTGAACATGGTTTATCTGCCGAACACACGGTGGTTCCGAGGCGAAGAAGAAACCGGCGGGGAACGGATCGATTTCGCCCGACAACTCGCCTCCCTGGCCGATATTTACATCAACGACGCTTTCGGCTCATGGCAGCCCCATGCTTCGACATACGATGTTGCTGAATTGCTGCCGTCCTTTGCGGGCATTCTGCTTCAAAGGGAGCTTGCACACCTGAACCTGGTCCTTTCCCCTGAAAAACCTTTCACAGCAGTTGTGGCGGGGGCGAAATACGACACGAAGATAGGCCCCCTGAAAGCACTGCACGCAAAGGTGGATCACCTGGTGCTCGGGGGATTGATGTACAACGCCTATCTATCGGCCAAATACAACATTGAAATCTCAGGGGTTACACATGAAGATAAAAAGGCGGCCGGCGAGCTGGTAGAGATGGACCGGGAGGTGCACAAGATAGTGGAGCTCGATCCGGTCGTTGAGTCAGACACCCTGGACGGCCGCAACGAGGGGGAATATCGAACGGTTTCACTGAAAGAACTCTCCGCGAAAAAACGATGCGGTTATGTCGTCGACATTTCACCGGAAGCCTTCGACACCGCCTCTGTAAGTGAAGCCTTCAGCCGGGTCCGCACCCTCTTCGCCAATGCGGTGATGGGTTTGATGCCCTTTTTTCCAGAAGGAAGCCGGGCATTGTACAAACGGATCACGGCATCAACCGGAGCCGGAAAACTTCTCGGCGGTGGGGACACGCTGCAGGAATTCAAAAATCTGTGCCCGGGCGAATATATGAAAGGGCTTGATTCCGCTGAAACATATTATTTCACCGGCGGGGGAAGCGTGCTGACTGCCATCGAGCAGGGAACCGCCTACGGCCTGAAACCGGTGCAGGCCCTGATGAAAGAGCAGCCCGGATCGTGAGGAAAGAAATGGAAATCAAACCGTTGTTCGACCCTGAACGTGCCGGCAGGCCCATGAGGGTTGCCGCGTTCCTGTCCGGTTCAGGTTCAAATGTCAGAAGACTGATCGAACACTGGAAAAAACTTCAAGTAGAGGAAAAAACATCGCCTTTTGATGTTGTTCTTCTATACAGTGACAGGTCCGACGGATCCTGCACGGGAGAATCCATCGCCCTTGAATATGCCCTTCCATATGCCAGCTTCGATATCAGGGCTTTTCACCGTTCAAGGGGGTTGAAACGCGATATCACGACACCCGGCGGCATCGAAGCCAGGAAGGAATATGACAAAATCCCGTCCCTGCTCCTCAAGGCATTTGACGTGGATGTAACAGCTCTCGGCGGATACATGAGCTACACAACGATACAGGGGTGCGTAAACGTTCACCCGGCCGACCTGTCGATCATAGATTCCACCGGGAGAAGAAAATTCACAGGAGACCGCGCTGTCAGGGATGCGGTGATGGCCGGGGAGACCGAACTCCGTTCATCGACGCTCTGGACCGACCAAGGCGTAGATACCGGGCCGTTGTTGATGGTTTCAGCCCCTGTGCCGGTCAAGCTGCCCGGACCGCTTCCCGACCTTGTCAAGGATAAGGAAGCGTTTGAAAACGCGATCGCCGGGCTTCAGGAAGAACTCAAACATGCAGGCGATTGGCGGATATTTCCCCGCACAGTCGAAATGATCGCACGGGGCCGCTTCGCGCTGGACGAAACGGGAACGGTTTACGTGGACCGTGTTCCGGTCCCGGGCGGCTTCAGGGAAAATGCCACATGAACATAACCGGAGGTGGTCATTTGAGAATACTTCCGGTTTCTTCGACAAAAGACCGGAGACGTTCCAGATCTTCTTCCTCTATCATGTCCGCCGAGCCCGGTGCCGAGGCTCTCTTCTTCAGTGCTTCCAGCTCCTGCTCCAGGCTTCCTATCGCTTCGAAAAGACCGGCGTATGCCTTTGACGGATAATCTTCGATTTCCGGGACCTCCGCCGTCGCTCCACCCGGGGAAAGCCGCAGTTTTTCTTTCCACCGGGGGACCTTGGCCTTGAAACCGAAACGTTCTTCGATCAGCCGCGCCAGTGTCTCGGAAGCCGTATCTTCACCGTGGGTCACAAAAACCTCGGGGCGGCCTTCGAAGTGACTTATCCAGTCAAGGAGTTCGCTTTGGTCGGCGTGTGCGGAAAAACCTCCTATTGTAAACACCCTGGCATTGACGGCAACGTTTTCCCTGAACACTTTGACTTGCCTGGCGCCGTCCACTATTTTGCGCCCTGTGGTGCCGTGGGCCTGGAAGCCAACGATAACCAACGACGCACCCTCACGCCACAAATTATGTTTTAGGTGGTGCTTGATTCGGCCGGCGGTGCACATGCCGTTCCCGGCTATCACGATAGCCGGCCCGGCTTTCTCGTTTATTGCAATCGATTCTGAAGTGCGCTCTGTGAATTTCAGGTTCGGTAAATCCAGAGGGTCATCACCGTTTTCCATCACAGCAGTTGCAGCCTTGTCATAATGGCGCCAGTTTTTCCTGAATATTTCAGTGGCTTTTATGGCCAGCGGACTGTCGAGATAAATCGGGATGTCCGGAAGTTCGCCACGCCTGTGGAACTCCCCGAGCATATAAATGACTTCCTGTGTTCTTTCGACCGCAAAGGCGGGAATAAGAACTTTTTCACCGTGTGAACAGCTGAAATGGATGGCCTCCAGCAGTTCTTTTCCGCTCTCCTCCAGCGAACGATGCAGCCGGTTCCCATAAGTGGATTCAACGAAAAAATAATCCGCGGAAATAACCGGCTCCGGATCTTTGACAATCAACTGGTCCTTTCTTCCCAGGTCTCCTGAAAAAACAACATTGACGCTTTCACCGTCCTCCTCGATCCACATTTCCAGGATCGCCGAGCCCAGGATGTGGCCGGCGTTTCTGAGCCTGACCTTTATGCCGTCTTCGATTTCCATCACCGGCCCCCGCTCGAGCGGAGAAAAAAGTTTGAGGCTCGCTTCCGCGTCGGCGACCGTATAAAGGGGATCCACAGGAGGACGCCCGTTGCGCTTGTTTTTGCGTGTCTGCCATTCCGCATCCATTTCCTGGATGTTCGCCGAATCCAGAAGCAGGATTTCGCAAAGTTGGGCGGTAGGTCCCGAACATAGGATTTTTCCGCTGAACCCGTCTGCCGTAAGCCGCGGAATCCTGCCGCTGTGATCTATGTGGGCGTGGGTGAGGATGAGGGTATTAAGAGTTTTTGGGTCGAATCCCCACGGCCCCCGGTTTCGTTCCTCGATCCGGCGTCCGCCCTGAAACAGGCCGCAGTCAACCAGAACCCTTTTGCCCCCGCGCGTTTCCACAAGGTAACTGGACCCGGTCACACCGCCGGCACCTCCCAGACATGTTATTTCAACCATTGGTTCCTCCTCGCCGGCGGCCGTGGCTGCCCTGCCGCATTGTTTCTTACTTTCAAACCGTGATAAAGCCGCATAACCTCGTGTCATCCAGCACTTCGTTCGGCACAGGCGTCACGCCCTCTTTTAAATCCCGGACTTGCCCGATTTACGCCTGGTGTATATAGCATGCAGAATCAGACGAGGCAAGTCTACTGATAATTTTGGACAAAAAACATGTATTGTGATAGAAATCCATCTTGATTGGGCTCCATGGGGACGAAATAACCGGTCGGGTTACTTTGTGCCCATCCGGAAATACCGGATGGGCACAGCGAAGTTTCCAGATTGGAAATGAGGGATTTTGTTCAAGATCAAG
>DSCZ01000343.1 GCA_011048855.1 Desulfobacteraceae bacterium
ATACCGAGGCGGGCATGAGCCATGGGGCCGAAGCGTGTCCTGGAAAGAAACCATTGTCCGCATGTGTTTTCGGGAAAATCTATCGCATTTTCCGGGCAAAAATGAACACATACGCCGCAGCCTTCACATTCCAGGGGATCAATCCTGAACTGTTCATCTATGGCCGAAAACCTGCAAAGTTCCCTGCATCTGCCGCATTCGGTGCATTTTTCGGGAACGACAACCGCGGTATTGCCCGAGACGAAATCATGGGTTTCGAGTATTTCCGGGTCGAGTATCAGATGAAGATCGGCCGCATCCACATCGGCGTCACACAGAATTTTTTCTCCGGGCATCGCCGCAAAAGCGGAGAGTACGCTAGTTTTCCCGGACCCTCCTTTTCCGCTCAAAACAACCAGCTCACGCATTTACGCCTCCTTGCCCGCAAGCTTCAGGATATCCAGGTACAGGGCTTCGAATTTTTTCCGCCACTCCGGAATCACCTTTACCACAAGATCCCCCCTGGAATAGGCTTCCGCAATTTTTCTGTCGAAAGGAATTTCCATCAGTATCGGTATCTGTTCAGCCGTCGCATATTCGATGACTTTTTGGTCACCAAGGTCGGACCGGTTTATCACGAGACCGCATGGAATTCCCAGTGCACGGACCGCTCCGACTGCAAGCTTCAAATCATTTAGGCCGAAAGGCGTGGGTTCGGTTACGAGCAGCACGAAATCTGTGTTTTTCATGGCCGCTATGACCGGGCAGGAAGTCCCCGGTGGAGCGTCTATAATTATTACCTCCCGCTTGCCCATCCGGTCTCGAACAGCTTTAATCAGAGGAGGCGCCATGGCCTCTCCCACGCGAAGGCGGCCGTGGGCGAAATCCAGCCCCTCGATGCTGCCTTCTTCTATGACCCCCAGTTCCCGCTCGGTTTGGGATATCGCATTGACCGGGCATACCTCCCAGCAACCGCCGCAACTGTGACAGAGTTCAGGGAATGTGAGGATTGTTTCTCCTATGACCACGATTGCTTTGAACTGGCACAGATCGCTGCATTCGCGGCACAGTGTGCAGATATCTTCGTCGACCTTTGGGACAGGTATTGTGACCGTTTCGGGCTCGCCCAGAGGGGCGTTGATGAAGAGCTGCGAATTGGGTTCCTCCACATCGCAGTCGAGAAGCTGGGCCTTTGAGCCAAGAATCCAGGCGAGATTTGTGGCGATCGTGGTTTTACCGGTTCCGCCTTTGCCGCTTGCAATACTCAAAATCATCACGATTTTCTCCATTGCACGGTTTGCAAAAAGAGGCCGCGCACCCACTGAACGGGTGCGCGGGTAATGGAACGGACATGCCCGGCCAAACTTTGTCGTCGTTATCAGGGCATGCCGTCAGGAAGGGCACAGCTTAATGATCGCAGGTATTCGCACCGTCGGAAAGTGAGCCGGACAAATACTGCTTGACCAGTGTTTCGGGATTGTCAACAGGTGCCCCTACGATGACTTCTATACCGTTTTGTCTTAAAAGAGTTTGTGCACGTTCCCCCATGCCGCCTGCAATAACCACCGTTGCGCCCTGTTCGTAGAGCCACCGTGGAAGCAGGCCGGGTTCATGCGGAGGAGAAGTTTTATTGTCGCGACCGACGATTTTGCCGTCATCGGTGGTAATGAATGCAAAATAGTCCGGGTGTCCGAAGTGAGCCGACAGTTTTTCTTCACTTATTGGAAGTGCAATGATCTTTTCTGCTTTTTTCTGAATTGCTGCTCCCGCCGGCGCTTGAGGTTTTTCTTCCGCCCCGGCTGACTGAGCAGGCTGATCGTCTGCACCCTGGGCCGTACGGGCGATAATCTGATCCACAACACCTGAGAAAGCCTTTGAAAAAGGAAGATCTTCCCGGGCGAGTAGCGTTACGTCTCCTGCATCCCCGCTGGACACGACCGCCGGATCAAGCGGCAGGCTTCCGAGTAGCGGCAGGCCTTCTTTGGACGCAGTAGTTTCCCCACCATGGGATTTGAAGAGCTCTATCGTTTTTCCGCAGTGGGGGCATATCAAAACGCTCATATTTTCGACGATGCCCAGAATCTTCATGTTCACCTGTCGACAGAAGTTTATCGATTTTCTAACGTCGGCGAGCGAAACTTCCTGCGGGGTGGTGACAATAACCGCCTTGGCGTCTGGTATGACCTGGGCGACGGTCAGCGGTTCATCGCCGGTGCCCGGAGGAGAATCGAGAATCATGTAATCCAGGTCCATCCACTCCAAGTCCGAAAGAAACTGCTTGATCACGCCTATTTTCAGTGGTCCCCGCCAGATCGTGGCGACGTCTTTGTTGTCACCCAACAAGGTTTCGATCGACATCACTTCCATGTTGGGTCTGTATTTTACCGGCGTTGCCTTGCCTTCGCCGCTGGCGGGTCCAAGGCTTCCTTTCAACCCCAGCATCCTGGGGATGCTCGGTCCATGGAGATCCACGTCCATAAGTCCCACCCGGTAGCCCCTGTCTGCCAGCGCCACTGCGAGATATGCCGCGACGCTGCTTTTGCCCACGCCGCCTTTTCCGCTCATTACGAGTATTTTGTTTCGTATATGAGACAGCCGTTTGCGTATTTCTCCATCCTGCTGGGCATGTCTTTTTTGCATTTCATCTTGTGCACTGCATGCGTTATCATTCATTAATCCCTTCCCTCCATTATTGTTTGATTTGTTCTTTCCCTTTCTTCATCCTGCGGCAGCCCGGCACTGAGGAAAGATTATTGTCGTCGTTTTCCTGCCACCGGCAGCCGGGCATTAGGAATTTAGTGCTCATAAGGGTCTCAGTCAAGAACGCCTTCAAAATATCTTCCACCGGGCCGGAAACCCATGGGATCACTTTTATGTCGGCCGATTTGCACAACATCATATAATAACACTTCGAAATGGCTCCACAAATAAGTATATCAACACCGAGGGACTTCAGCCGGTGACATCTACTGTAAAGATCCTGCCCGTCGAGGAAGGTTTCGGTCCTGGATATCTCCCTTGAACCTTCATACTGAAGAACGAGCACCCGGGCCGCGGTGTCGAAAACCGGGGACACTTTTTCGTTCCATACCGGAATTGCGATTCTCATGGCTTACATCGCCTCGGTTAGAATCGTAGTGCGCACCGTATTGGGTTGAATTTAAAAAGAATACGGCGGCACATCGAAATTTCCGGGAATATTTTATCTTCCTGCGCCGCCGCGGCCCTGGCCACCGCCGCCGCCCATGCCACGACCCATGCCTCGGCCGCCGCCGCCCATGCCACGTCCCTGGCCGCCGCCGCCGCCCATGCCACGTCCCTGGCCACCGCCTTGCATGCCGTAATGGTCGGCTACCGTGGCTCCGGTGGTGCCGGAAAGTTTTCCTTCATTGAACGCCTTTACTGCGTCGGCTACCGTTCCGGTTGCGCCGGTGTAAACTTTCACGCCGGCCGCGGAAAGGGTTCTTACCGCATTGGGCCCGACGTTACCGGTGAGCACCCCGGAAACGCCCTTGGATGCAACAAACTGGGCAGCCTGTATTCCAGCGCCCCCGCCGAGGCTCCCGGCATCATTTCCGAAAGCTTCGAATGTCATATTGTCTGTGTCTACTATCAAAAAATTCGCGCAGCGGCCGAAACGAGGGTCGACCGGAGCGTCCAACGTGTTTCCTGCCGCACTCACTGCAATTTTCATATCCTGTTGTCTCCTTGCCTGATGAATTGTTTACGCGCTGATACTGGATTAAACCACGCGATTACAAATCTTATATGCACGGTGTGTGCCAGAAAAATAATGATAGTTATTTTGGGATATTACAAAGAAAAGCCAGTTGATAAAATTATTTTGGTTGCATAAATGCAATGATAATGAATGGTACAATTGCGTAGGTGCAATCTTTTAATCGTTCAGAATTCCGGGATCATTTTTCTTTGGCCTGGCCGATGCCCAGTTTTTTCATTTTGCGCCAGAGAGTGCTGGGGTGAATCCCGAGCTGGGAGGCGGTGCGGGTTTTATGCCAGTTGTTGCGGGCCAGGGCCTGCAGGATGAAACCGGCCTCTGCATCATCCCAGGACGGGATGCGTCCAAACCAGCCGTCTCCGATATTTTCTGATAATGAGTCAGGAAGGTGCATAAGGTCTATCAGGGGCCCCCGGCAGACAACTACGGCGTATTCAATTATATTTTCGAGTTCCCGCACGTTTCCCGGGAATTTATGCCCCATCAGCAACGACATGACTTCGGGTGAAATCCCCTTGATTTCTTTCCCCATCAATCCGGAATACTTGCGAACGAAATGTTCGGCAAGCGGTGGAATGTCTTCGGCCCTCTGCCTGAGCGGTGGGAGGCGCAGCGTAACAACGTTTATGCGGTAGTACAGATCCCGGCGGAACTCACCCGAAGAGACCATTTTTTCCAGGTCTTTGTTGGTCGCGGCGACGACCCTTACGTCCGCGGACATCGATTTATTGCTGCCAAGCGGTTCATAAGTTTTGTTTTCCAGAACCCTTAACAGCCGTGACTGCAGTGCCGGTGATATATCTCCGATTTCATCCAGAAAAATAGTGCCTCCGGAGGCGACGGCGAATCTTCCTGGTTTGTCCCTGACTGCACCGGTGAAAGCCCCCGCTTTGTACCCGAACAGTTCTGATTCCAGCAGGTTGTCCGGCAGTGCCCCGCAGTTAACCGGAATCATCGGTCCGTTTTTTCTCGAACTGAGTGAATGAATGGCTTTCGCGAAAAGTTCTTTTCCAGTGCCGCTTTCCCCTATTAGAAGTACTGTGGCTTCACTTTCCGCGACCTGTTCCAGTATGCCAAAAAGGCGTAGCATTTCCTTGTTTTTGCTGATGATGTCGAAAAACGACTGTTTGCCATGGAGTTCCTTGCGCAGGGCTTCGACGACGCTCAAGTCACGAAAGGATTCCACGCCCCCTATCACGTTCCCACCTTCGTCTTTCAGCAAAGCCGTGGATATACTGACCGGTATCCGTTCCCCCTGGGAATTGACTATGAAAATCGCCCTGTTCCCTATCGATTCACCGGTATCCATGGTTTGTTTGAGGGAGCATTCCCTTTCGCAGATGCTGGCCCTGAATACATCCCAGCAGTGCCTTCCGATCGCCTGGTCCTTTTGAATGCCGGTTATTCGTTCTGCCGCCCGGTTGAACGAAGTGATGCGCCATTGCATGTCTACGGTGAAAACTCCGTCGGCGATGCTGTCCAGGATGATTTCATTGTTATGTGAGCCATGAGCGGCTGAAACTTCCATTTTCAGACTCCGGTGTAGAACGTCTTTTTACGACGCCGTCAATCATGATTGATCCGCAATGCAGGCAGTATTTGTATCCTATTTTTTCCGCCCGCACAACAACGACATGCGGACGGTTCATTGACTATCGGCCCGCAAC
>DSCZ01000298.1 GCA_011048855.1 Desulfobacteraceae bacterium
AGATCAAAGTCAGTTCAATCGCCGATTTTA
This sequence comes from Desulfobacteraceae bacterium, assembly GCA_011048855.1. The sequence goes on from DSCZ01000298.1 coordinate 31, forward strand.
TCGGGAAGGTTCAGTCCTTCATGGCCAAGAACCCGGCACTCGGGTTGTTCGACTACCTGAAAAGCGGTGATAATTCGGATTACACCTTCAAGGATTCCGGTTGGGCCCCCGAGGTCGACCGCAAGCCCTCCTACGCCTTCGGGATAACCTCAGAGCCGTTTGTTATCGACCGGGATATGAATCTTTTGAAAGGTGAGATATCGGTAAGCCTTTCAACCCAGCACCCCACGATGTGGAAATACCCCTATAATTTTCCGCCTATCGGGACGCTTGTGCAGTTCGAGGTGGGTGTCGAAATGGGCTACCAGGTCAAGACCGAGACAACCACCGGAATGAAGGTCGACAACAATGATCTGAAGACAATGGGTAAGGAGTTCAAGCTGACGATCGAAGGTGTTCTAAAAGCTTATGGAAACGCCAGGTTCGTGTTCGGGACGGCCGGCGTTATCGGGTCGGCGGAGGCCAATCTTGGCGTGGCCATCATCTGGCCTGTTATGACCAACCCGTTGAGCCCGTCGATCGAGTTTCCGATGTCCGTCGGAGTCAAGATCCAGACTTACCAGTTGTGGGAGTTCTTTACGCAGGATGTCTACGGTTGGGATATTTTCAAAACTTCCAACATCTTATACGGCCCCTACGAATGGAATCCGCCTGAAGTCCTTTCCAGGGGGGCAATGTCGATTGTGGAGGATGATGCGGGAAACAATACCTTCATTACCGCCGATAATCTCGGGATCGTGACAGGGCAGATGACCGAGCGGAATCTGCGCCTGGAAGACGCACTGGATCGGGATTACTACCGCTTCCGTACCATCGAGACCGGCGGAGCCGTAAATGAGATTCGGACGGTGTTCACCGGGGCGGACCCGGCGGTTTCCGGCGTCCTTTACGATGCCGAGGGGTTTGTGGTAGCTGAGATGAGCTTCGTGGATGCGACCAACGGAGTCGTTTCTCTCCACGGCCTGGGCCCCGGGGAGTATGTGTTTGGACTTGAGGGGGATGAACTACTCGGAATAGGATACGATCTGAGGATAAATGCCCCGGAAAGCAGCTTGGCCGCCCTGGTGGCGGATTTGGATGTGGCCGGAGCACCTTTCGATGTGGCTGCCGGGGAAGTACTCGTGTATACGGTAACGGTGACAAACGCCGGTGGTGCAGCCAGCCCCGTTTCGGAAGGGGCGCTTTTGTGGAGCAGGGATGCGGTGCTCGATTCCGGTGACGGGCTTTTGGTGCCGGCGTTCGCAATTCCGGCACTGTCGCCCGGACAGAGCTGGACCGGAACTTTCAATGCGGCGCTACCGGCAGCTGCTCTCGGCCCGGTGACCGTTGGAGTTGTCGTGGACCGCCGGGACCAGGTGCCTGAGGCCTATCGAGGTGACAACACGGTTACCTGGGCTATGGAAGTGGTGAGGGAACCCGATCGTTACGAGCCCAACGACAACATCTTTCTGGCACCTCACCTGGGTGGGCTTACCTCCACCCGAATGATCGAGGGTCTCAACCTGGCCTCCACGCTTGATATCGATCTTTTCAGGATTCAACTGCCGGAGCCGGGTACGAACCTGGATGCCTTCGAGGTGCGGAGAAGCGGCAGCGGCCCGGTCAACCTTTTTCTGGCCGGAGAGGACGGATCGATACTTTCTGAAGGGTCTGTTGATCCGGTCAGGGGTGTCGCCCGCGTTTCCCTTGAAGGGATGCCTGCCGGGGAGTACCTCGTAGTGGTACGTTCCGCCGGGGATGCCGGCTTTGACTACACCTTGGCGCTTTTGAGCGCAGAGCGTTCAGGTGCCAACCTGGCGGTGGAGGATGTGGTGCCGGGTTCCGGATTTGAACTCATCCCGGGCACGGATCGGACGGCACGGGTGCTGTTGAGCAATTACGGGAACATGACCGCTCGTTCGTTCACCGTGGGGCTGGTGCTCGAACATCAGGGAGTCGAGTATGCCCTGGCCGACCCGTTCCTGGTGGATTTTGTGAGGGCGGGCGAGACGAAAGAAGTTGTTATTCCTATCTCTGTGCCGGATCTCACCGGGGGTGGGTATGTAACCGTCCGGGCCACTGTGGATGCAGGCGGTACCGTGGCCGAACTCAACGAGGAGGATAACTTCCGCACCGTGACGATTCTCCTTGCCGGCACGCCGGATGCGGAGGAGGAGACCGAGTATCTGCACGGATACACCGATGCCGGGGTGGTAAGGGGTACGGTCAATATTTCCGGCAGGAATTTTCACAGCGTTTACGATCAGGATCTCACCCTTTTCAGGTTGAGCGGAACGGCCGGAAGCGGCCACCAGGTGACGGTTGCCTTCGATGGTGCAATGGGCGACATCCATGCGGCGATTTACAATGAGGATATGGTATCGGCCGCCGGCGCCGTCAAGGTGGAGGACGGGTCTTACTTGATAGACCTGAACGGCCTCGAGGGCGGGGCCTATTTTCTGATGCTCCGGAGCTTTGAAGGGGCTTTTCCGTACGAAGTGACAATCACAGCCCCGGACGAAGCCGGTCCCAACCTGACCGTGGCGTCTTTTTCCGTTGTCGACCCAAGGGTGGCCGACGGGAGCCTCGAGGTGAGCGCGATTGTTGAAAATGTGGGGGACCAGGCCACCGGGAGTTTCGCCGCCTCCTATCATGTTTCCACCAGCCCGGCTGTCGGGCCTTCCGATCCCGTGCTTGCTTCTTTCACGGTTGCTGCGGGGCTGGGTGCAGGGGGTTCGGCCGCGGACGGCCCGAGAACCCTCGACCTGGGTCATCTTGCCCCCGGCATCTACTACGTGGGGCTTGTAGTGGACGGGGCCGGAGATATCCCTGAGACGGTCGAGGGCGATAACATCACTTCACTGCGTGTAGTGGTGCTCCCGCCCGCCGATGCGTTCGAAGAAAACGACTCCCGGGATTCGGCAACCCAGATTCAATTGACCGGCGGGACCTCAGTGTTGACCGGGCTTAATTTACATAACGTCACCGATGTGGATTATTTTCGCCTGGATCTTCCGGGAAAAGGCGGCGCTCATGACATCGTGACGCTTTCCTACGTGGCGATCGAACCGAACCTCAAGCTCAGCATTTTTAATTACGACGGAATGTTGCTCCGTTCGGTTTCCGGTTTTTATGGCACGGCCTCCGTTTCTTTATCCGATCTGGAGGAAGGCCGGTATTTCATCGTGGTAGAGGGTGATTCCCCGTTCGGCTTCAGCACCGGGTACACGCTCACCGTCAATGCCGCAGGGGCGATATAGGATATTTTTCGGAAGCGTCAAATTGTTTTTGAATTTCCCTGGGTGCGAACCACAATAACTTTTTTTGTGGCCCGATATCCCGCAAACCTGATGTTTTGAAACAAATGATAAGATCCTCTTTACATAGACTGTTTACTCCCGGCACATGGGCCGTTCTCTGTTTCTTTCTTTTACTGGTGCCGGGCTCGGCCTCCGGCGTCATAGTGAATGGCGATTTTTCCGTGTCCGACCCTTTGTCTCCTTCATTCGGATGGGTCATCGAGCCTGGTGCTGATGTCAGGGTGGAAGATGGAACGGCGATCCTTTCCGGAGACGGCGGCAGGTTGGCTGAAATGGGCCAGACATTTACGATCCCCTCCGGAACCTTGTCTTTGGTATTTGAAGTCATCTCTATGAATCTTCTTCCGAATCCTCCCACAGAACTGCCCCCTGCCTTCGAGGTACACCTGATAGATGCAGACACCCTGACGGCCCTTGCCCACGGCCTTCCTTTTGCCGACGGAACAGCCCTGTTCAACTACCAGCAGACGGGTGAGATCGGCTATGCAGCCAATGTAAGCGTGGAGGAGGCTCCTGCGAGCGGTCAGACATGGACTGACGTTCCTGTTCCATTTGTCGTTACCGTGGAAATCTCGGAGTATACAGAGGCCCCCGTGAACGCGACTTTGTCATTCATCCTTATCGGGTCCGGTGACGATGCGGGTTCGGTGGCAATCGACAATGTAAAGACCGTCGCTTACCCCGTGGCAGTGAACGACTTTGCAACAATCATGGAAGACGAACCGGTGAACCTCCGGGTGCTTGACAACGATTATGACCCGGATGGAACTCTCGACCCGGCCACGGTCACGGTGACCGTGGCTCCGCTTTATGGGGAAACAGTGGTTGACAGTCAGACGGGTGTTGTTACTTACACTCCGGACCGTGATTACAATGGGCCCGACCAGTTTTCCTACACCGTGTGCGACAACGACGGGAATCTTTCGAACGAGGCCGTTGTTACCCTGACGGTGCTCCCGGTAAACGATCCACCCATCGCCCGCGCCGGCGACGATCAGACGGTTGCCGAGGGAAGCTTCGTCACACTTGACGGCACCGGGTCTTCGGATGTCGAGGGAGATATCCTTTATTTTTTCTGGGAACAGCCGGAAGGTCCGGCCGTGATCCTGTCCGATGAGACTTCGCCCACGCCTGAATTCACGGCGCCGGATGTGGGCCCCGGAGGGGCCATACTGCGTTTCCGGCTCACCGTGAGCGATCGTGAGGCGGGGGACCCTGAATTACTGTCCTCGACCGATACCTGCGATGTCAACGTCACGTGGGAGAACCAGTCCCCTGTCGCCGACGCAGGCGCAGACCAGACTGTGGATGCCGGTACAGAGGTCACTCTGGACGGCTCTCTCTCATACGATCCCGACCCGGAACCGGACGGCATCAAAAGCTATTTCTGGGAGCAGATCGGCGGTCCTTCCGCAGTTCTTTCAGATTCCGCCGCTGTGACGCCCACCTTCACGGCACCCCATGTGGGTCTGGAGGGTTCGGAGATGACGTTCAAGCTGACGGTGACGGACCGAGGTTCAGAGCTGGGAGGGGAGGGAGCTTCCGGCCTCATTGATACAGACACCTGCACGGTTACGGTGAACTGGGTGAACAGACCGCCAACGGCCCGGGCCGGCGGCGATCGAACAGTGAATGAAGGGGATGTGGTGATTCTGGATGGAACCGGATCCACTGATCCTGATGACGGCATTGCGTCCTATCTCTGGAGCGTGGTGAGCACTTCGGGCCTCAAAGACGGGCAGATGGCCGTTATTTCAGACCCTGAGGCGGCGAACACCACCCTTATCGCACCCAAGGTTATAGTCGGAGACGGTGCCGTGACAATACGCCTCACGGTAACAGACACGGAACTGGGAGGCGCACTTTTTAATGCCGACGAATTCACTGTTACAATTCTGGACGTTATCATTCCCGGGGACGTTGATGACAGCGGCACCGTGGATTTGGGCGATCTGATCATCATGTTGAGGATTTTGGCCGGCCTTCCCATAACAAATGTCGAAATCCTGTTGAGTGCCGATGTGAACGGCGATG
>DSCZ01000424.1 GCA_011048855.1 Desulfobacteraceae bacterium
ACGACAAGTTGTTTTCCGAGTACAGGGTCCTGAGCGGCATGGGCAAACTGGTTCACACCCTGGGGCTGGAGTGGCCGGTGGAAAGCGATCCGGAAGTTAAGCCTGAATCAAGGTTCATTGAGAGCACGATCCCGCCGAGGGTGGAGATCGATAACTTTTTAGTCGAAGGATGGCCGCCCCACCTTTCGAGGTAACGGGAGTCCGGAACTCGGTTTGAGATGGAATGAACCATAAAAAAAAATTGATTCCGTTTCGATTGTTTTCCTGTTTTTGATAGTTCTCGCCGGCGTCGATACTGTTTATACGAAGCAAACCTTTCGTATAAGCGAGAAGGTGCTTGAGAATGTGGGGAGTATGTACGGAGGGGATTCGGTGGACCGCCTGCTTCAATGGCAGGAATTGATCCACCGAAACGACAGCTCCACCAACCATGAGAAACTGGAAAAGGTCAACAGCTTTTTTAACGGGCTCATCGAGTTCGTGGACGACATCGATCTCTACGGTGTACGGGACTACTGGGCCACCCCGATAGAATTTCTTGCCAGGGGCGCGGGCGATTGTGAAGATTTTGCCATCGCAAAATTTTTTACACTGAAAATGATGGGAGTAAAAGAAGATAAGCTTAATATTACTTATGTTAAAGCTTTAAGCTACAATATTCATCATATGGTTTTGACTTATTACGAGGAACCCGGGGCCGAACCCCTGGTTCTCGATAACCTTGTTGACAGTATCGAACCCGCCGGCAACCGCCCTGATCTCCTGCCTATATTCAGTTTCAACGGTACCGGGCTATGGCTGGCCAAGGAACGGGGAAGAGGAAAATCTGCGGGCAGCAGCAGCAGGCTCAAGGCCTGGCGCGATCTGCTGCAGAGAATGGCAAAAGACGGGCTGCAAAATTAAGGATAAAGATGACCCTCTACCGCCAGTTGATCATATTCACCCTGATTCTTTTCCTGCTGCTTTTTTCAGGCACGTGGTTCGCCAGGCTTTCCACAACCCGGGCCTTTCTCACGGCACAGCTCGAATCCCATGCGCAGGACACGGCGACCTCCCTCGGCCTTTCCATAACTCAATACATCCAGGACATAGAAGTGGACATGCCCGTCGTTGAAAGTATGATGAGCGCTGTGTTTGACAGGGGATATTACCGTTTTGTCAAATTTGTCGATGTCAAGGGTGAAGTTCTGGTTGAGATGGCCCTGGACGTGGCCGTGGAAGGTGTGCCGGCGTGGTTTGTGCGCATGTTCCCGCTTTCGACTCCAGAGGCCTCCGCCAACGTCATGACCGGCTGGATCCAGGCGGGAACCGTTCGTGTCAAAAGCCATCCAGGCTATGCCTATGTAACCCTCTGGCAGGACAGCGTTTATATGTCATTGTGGTTTGTCGCCTGCGGAATTTTTGTGCTTTTGGCCGGGGCTGTTGGTCTCCGTTTCCTGTTGAGGCCCCTTTACGTCGTTGAAGAGCAGGCGGAGGGACTTTGTAGAATGGAATACCGGATTCAGGAGAAAATCCCCCGCACAAGGGAGCTGAGGCGCGTGGTCGAGGCGATGAACCGTATGACCGTCAAGGTCAAAGAGATGTTCAATGAAGAAGTAGCGCGGGCCGAGGATTTCAGGTCGCGTGCCTATCACGATGATTTGACGGGCTTCGGCAACCGCCGGTATTTTACCGGCCAGGTCACCGCGCGGCTTGACTGCGGGGACGGAGCCGTCGAAGGGGCTCTTGTGATTGCAAAGATACAGGGACTGGATGAGGTCAACAAAACGCGCGGCCTTCAGGCCGGTGACGATTTTATCAAGAGGGCGGCTTCCGTCATAAGGGAATTCGTGTCCGTCTATTCGAACGCCATACCCGCCAGGCTCACCGGTGGGGATTTCGCAGTTTATTTTCCTGATACCCCGCCGTTTGAGGCGGAAGGGATCGCTTCGGGGCTCGCACAGAGGTTGAGTGGTCTTGCAGCCGAAAATGTGGCCTTGGACGATAATATCGCCCACGTGGGAGCGGCTGCATACGAGGTTCCGACGACACTGGACAGGCTTTTATCCGAAGCCGACCTGGCACTCAGGACCGCTGTGCGTGCCGGCCCGAACTCCTGGCATGTAAGGGCCGTGTCCGACGAAACGGAAAGGATGCCCCTGGGTGAACAGCAATGGAAGGAGTCCTTGAGCAGGGCGCTTGAAAAGCGTTCCATCGAGCTGGTCGGCCAGGTGGTTGTAAAAACCTGCGAACGTGATCATCTGCTTCATCTGGAAATTTTCTCCAGGATAATCCAGGAGGACGGCAGGCATTTGAGCGCCGGGGTTTTTCTGCCTTTCGCCGAGCGGCTCAATCTCGTCCCCACCCTCGATCGCCAGGTGCTGGAACGTGTGAGGGATCTGGATCCTGGAAGGCTGGGGGTGAACCGGATCGCTGTGAACGTATCGCCGGCCTCCCTGCGGGATGATGCTTTCCGAAACTGGATGAAAACATTCCTGGAGGATTTTCCCGCCGAATCGCCACGGATTGTTTTTGAATTCCCGGAATACGGCGCGGTGCACAATCTGGAGATGGTGAGGGAGTTCGGCGCCTATGCCAGGGAGAAGGGCCATGGAATCGGCCTGGATCATTACGGCCAGAGTTTTTCCAACCTTGGCTACCTGCAGTCTCTTCGGCCGGAATATGTGAAGATCGACAGCGCTTTTACCGGAGAGCTGAAGGGTGAGGAAAGCGACGGCAGATTTTACATGGGTTCCCTGTGCAGTGTTGCACACAGCATCGATATCTCGGTGATCGCCGAGGGGGTGGAAATGGAGAGCCAGTGGCTTATATTGAAGAAACTCAACATCGATGCAATCCAGGGTTACTTTGTCGGGAGGCCGAAACCGGTTTAGGATTGATGGCCTCCTAAAAAGTCGTCACCCCGTTGAAAGACGGGGTCCAGGGTTTCTGCAACTACTCGGAATAAATGGATTCCCCGACACATGCCGACGTCGGGAAATGACGAAAAACGACAGCTTTTGAGTTTTTACGATAACATCAGGACGGGGATGGGATGTATTGAATGGAGCCTACAAGATTTCTTCCACGAGCACGGTGCTTGAGGACAACTTTTTCCGGAAGCGCCGGCGTTCCTGGATTCTTTTCTGGGCTTCCACCGGAAGTTCGGTGAACGTGATGATTTTTTTTTCGATCAACAGGTCTATAAGGTCCTCGATGGTGCGTACAAGACCGAGATCGGAAAGATCCAGCGACATTCGGAGGGAATCCTCATCGTCGTTATTATTGAGAAATTCCCATATTTCCGAATCCAGGGATGTTTTTGACTCGGTGGCATCAACAGTTTTTTTTCGGCTCAGGGAAACGATTTTGCCGTCTTTGTCTCGGGCTACGTAGAACATTGAGGTTCCCACATTTAGAGGTAAATTTTTAATGCTTTTAACAGAATTTTATGTCATTTTCAACCGGGAAATTTTACGGACCCTGAATTGAACGATGGCCTGCCCGAGGCGGAAAAAGGTTGATCGGTCCGGTAAAGGAGAATTTGCACGAATACTATGGCACGTTCCGATATTCAATTGAAAGAAGCGGCTGCGACTTGGGCCACGGGCGACGAGACCGAAACCCATGACGACCCTCTTCTCGACTGCCTTATCCAGTTGACCCGGCTGCACGGACGGTCAGCCTCAAAAACCGCCCTGGTTTCGGGGCTTCCCCTTGTCAGGAACCGGCTCACTGTCGAACTTTTTTCAAGAGCCGCCGAGCGTGCCGAGTTTGCTTCCCGCGTGGTGAAAAGACCTCTCAATAAAATCTACAGCCTGCAGCTACCCGCCGTACTCCTGTTAAACGAAGGGCAGGCCTGTGTGCTTGTGGAGAGGAGTGAAGACACGTTTAAACTGCTTCTGCCGGAAACAGGCATGGGGGCGACGGAGATATCGAGGGAGGAACTGCAGAAGCTTTATACGGGTTACGCGATATTTGTCCGCCCCAGGTTCAGGCAGGAAGCGAAATCGAGCGAAGAACTCAGCTATCTCTCAACAAAAAGCTGGTTCTGGGGGACGATTTTCAAGTCCTGGCGGATCTACAGGGATGTTTTTGTAGCTTCCTTTTTGATAAATCTCTTTGGCCTTGCGTCCCCCTTCTTTGTTTTGAATGTATACGATAGGGTCATTCCCAACAATGCCGTTGAGACACTCTGGGTTCTTGCAACGGGTATTGCGGTGATTTACCTGTTCGCACTGGTCATGAGGGTCCTGCGCGGCTATTTTGTCGATGAGGCCGGAAAGAAAGCGAACCTTCGGATATCCTCGATGCTTCTCCACAAAGTGCTCGGCCTGCGCATGGAGGTCCGGCCCAAGTCCATCGGCTCTTTTTCAAGAAATATGCAGGAATTTGAAACCATAAGGGATTTTATAACTTCTTTTTCAATTACCACCCTGATAGATCTTCCGTTTGTGGCGCTTGGCCTTTTTGTCATCTGGTATATAGGGGCGGAGATCGTATTCATTCACATAACCGCGATAGTGCTGCTGCTGCTGTATTCGATCATCATCCAGGGACCGCTCCAGAGGGCCGTGGGAAATACCTTTCAGGCCTCCGCACAGAAAAACGCAATCCTGGTCGAAGGGCTCGCCGGCCTCGAGACCATCAAGATGCTGGGCGCCGAGAGCCAGATACAGCGCGCATGGGAGGATTCGGTCGCCTACATTGCAAAGTGGAGTGCCAAGTCGAGGCTGCTTTCCGCTTCTGTAAGCCATTTTTCTTTCTTCGTTCAAAGCCTGGTCGTGGTGCTCGTGGTGGTGGCCGGGGTTTACATGATTTCCGACGGTTTCCTCACGATGGGCGGCTTGATCGCTCTCGTGATTCTTTCGCGCCAGGCGGTGGCTCCCATGGCTCAGGTGGCCAACCTGGCGACCCGATTCCATCGAGCGAGGGCCGCACTCAAGTCCCTCAATACGATCATGGAGCTTCCTGTGGAGCGACCCGCGGGAAAGGCATTCCTTCACAGGACGAGGTTTGAAGGAGCCATCGGGGTGAAAAACCTTGTCTTCGCTTATCCCGGGCAGGGCGTGAACGTGATCAACAACATAACCCTCGATATAGGCGCCGGTGAAAAGGTCGGCATTATAGGTCCCGTGGGTTCGGGAAAGACGACGTTGGGCAAGCTGATTCTCGGCCTGTTTGAACCCACGGGGGGGATGGTCAGCATGGACGGCACGGATATCCGTCAGATAGACCCCGCACAGCTGCGCCGTTTTATAGGGTACGTGCCGCAGGACATCGTGCTTTTCAGGGGTACGGTGAGGGACAATATCACGATAGGGACCCACGATGTGGATGACTCCTTGATCA
>DSCZ01000327.1 GCA_011048855.1 Desulfobacteraceae bacterium
AAAGCTGACAGAAAAAATATTTTCACTGCAGGATTTGCCGGTCCGGGATGGCACAACCGGGGAAATTATCATCCCCGGGCCGCTCTGATACCCATCGGAGAATACTCGTGCTTCACCGCTGGCTTCAAATATTGTCTCGGTTTGTTACAAGCACTTTGTCCTTTACAGGATGGAGTGGCTTTTTCGAGGGCAAGATACCTGTCTCTCATGTTCCTTCCTTTAAATATGGTAAATTTGTAGGTCGGGTTTCTATACCCGACACCAAAGTGCACCAAGTCAACTTTTTGGTTTCCATTCCGACTTGCCCGCCGCCGGCAGTGCCGCCCAGTTGTCGGGTGGGTGTCCCGAGTCCAGCATCTTCCGGAACACCGCATAGGGGTCTGTTTTGCTGCCTGCTGAACGTAAATTGTGGGTGTCGTTCACCCAGGCGAAGATTATGATCTTGGCCTGGGCATTGAAACGGAAAAACAGCCGAAACCGACGACCGATTTTGGCACGTCGCCAATGGCGAAAGGAAGGTCCCAGGGTGTTGCCTTGTTGGTACCTTTCGTGGCCGGGATCGGAGGGAATCGTCTCTAAAATCAGTTTCGCAAGAGCGTTGAATAGCTTGACGTTGGCGTTTGAAACCAAACATTGCGGGTCGTTTGTCCTTGCCCGTGCAACGGCGGCTTCCAGTCTCTTGAGTTGCTCTATGAGGCATTCGTGAAAGAGGAGAATCCACCCATGGCGTCTTATCATAGAGCAACATCGCCGACGATGTCGTCGTCCAAATCGACCGGGTTGGCGAGGGTTGCAAGCATCGATCGGGCCAAATCTTCGGGCAAGGTGTTGACGTGCTGTGCCGCTTGAATGTCTCTTTCAAGGACGGACAGAAAGCTCTTGATGGCCGGGTCGTGGGAAGATGACAGGTCCAGCGAAGAGATCATTGAAGAGATCAAGAAAGCACGTCGCACCTCCAGCAGGTTTTCGCAAGGGTTATGAAATGTATCTTCTCGATACCGATATACTTGTCTACAGTCTCAAAGGGCACGAGGTCGTCGTACGCCATCTCGAAATTCACCAGCACGACCCGCTTAAAATCAGTGTTATATCCCTTATGGAACTCTACTACAGGGCTTATAAATCCGAAAAGGTCACTGCGAACCTGGCCAGGGTGCGGTCGATTGAAAATGTTTTTTTTTGATGTGCTGCCTGCGGATATGTCCATAGCGGGGACGTTCGGATTGATCAAGTCAAGCATGGAATTTCAAGGGACGCCCCTGGATGATTTCGACCTCATTATCGCAGCCGGCGCACTGGCTTGCAATCTGACGCTCGTCACCAACAACGAAAAGCATTTTTGTCGGATTGAGGGTCTTAAGCTGGAAAATTGGACCCGCCCATAATTGTAAGTGCCTGCAGGGCAGGCCGGGTAATGAAACCCCGCCTACATTTACGGCGTTGCAGGTCGGGTTTCCACACCCGGGATTGTAAGGTTTGATCCGCCGAGAGAAAAGGTTTGAAAAGTTTAATATTCTCTGGTATAAGCGATGTACCTATTTCGGATCATAATATTTTAAGGAGGGATTCATGGATACCATCATTATCGAAAAACTGGGTTCAGTAACAATGCGCAACGGTTTGATCAGGGTGCAGTGCATGGCAACAGCCGCGGGTGGAGAAGACCGGATCAGCGGTGAGATGATAATCCCTGCAGCTGCGTATGGACAGGTGGCAGGCGGCCTGCAGGCAGCCGGAAAGCAGCTCCAGGAAAGAATCGAACAGGCTCGCAAGGAGCAGAGCGAACAAACGGAACAATAATCCTGGATTTCCGCTTATTTAAAAAACAAATCAGCCTTGCAGCAACCGCCGTTCAACGGGTTGTGCAAGGCTTTTTTGTTTGTGGTTGCGGTTTGGTTCCGCGATTTGTAGGTCGGGATTCCATTCCCGACACATGGTCCGCAGGGAGCCAGCGCCATGCCGGGCAATCCGGGTAATGAAACCCGGCCTACTTATTTTCTGTGGTTTCAGTTTCGGTTTGAGCCTTCATCTGCTCATTCAACTGGGTCAAACCATTGGCCAGGCGGTTGACGAAACTGTTTGCCTGATTCACCGGGATTATCAATGTCCCTACATCCACCAGGCTTTCGTTGGGACCTCTTTGGGTGAGCGTTATGCGGATGTTGTTGTTGGAAAAGACGATCTGGCTGATTTGATCTACAAAAATGTGCATTTGCAATTACTCCTTCCGTTTTGTGGTTTGTGTGGCAAACATCTGATCCAAAGTGGATCAGGGCTATGTATCATTGCCGGGTAATGAAACCCGGCCTACATGCACGATGTTGTAGGTCGGGTTTCCATGCCCGACACCGGTTTCCCGACCCAATGCCCAATGCCTACTCCCGGAAAGCCTTCCCCATACTTTCGGTGATGGGCGTCAGAATGTAGCTCAGCATGGTCCTTGCCTCTGTTTGAATATAGGCCTCGGCAGGCATTCCCGGGGTCAATCGCCTTTCATCCCCGATGGCGTTGCGCAGGCTTTCAATATCCAACCGCACGTAAACCAGGTAATGTGGGAATGCACCCATACGATCCGGTTCTATCCGGTCGGCCGACACGTACACCACCTTGCCGTCGACCTTCGGCGTGTATCTCATCGGAAAGGCCGAAAGCGACACGCTGGCGCTCTGTCCCTGCCTGACTTCGTCGATTTTGTCCGGGGGCACCTTTGCAGCGACTACCAGTCCGCTGTCCCGCGGGACGATTTCCATCAAAGGGGCGCCTCCCTGGATCACCCCACCTTCCGTCCGCACCTGCATATTGACGACCACTCCGGAAGCCGGTGCGGTGATATGCAGGCGGCGGGCGGCGTCCTCCGCCGGGCGCAGCTGTTCGCGCAGGGCGACGATTTCCTGGCGGACCTCTCCCATCTGTTTCGCGGCTTCCTGGGCGTATCTTTTATCCAGGTCCTCGATCTGTAATTCCAGGGAGCGGATGTTTTGCCGGCTTTCGGCGATTTCCGTCTCCAGTTCCTCCAGCCGGGCCTCGTTGGAATTCAGAGCACGTTGAATTTCCATGACCTGGGGTTGATCAATATATTTTTCCTTCAAAAGACTTTGCTTGGCTTTGAGTTCCTGTTCCAGGGACAGGATGGTTTTCCGAACGGCTGCAATCTGCTTCCGGCGCCCCTCTATCATCGTGTTCAGCCGCTTGATATTAGCCCGGTACAATATTTTCTGGCTGTTTTTGGATGCCAGGTTAGCCTCGAATATCTGCTTTTCGCTCTGCATGCATTCAGCGGCATCAGGCAGTTCGGCCCTCTCCTTGAGGTGGTCCGGCCATGTAATGGTTTTCGCCAGTTTAACCTCGGCCATAAGCCGTGCCAGCCGGGCCTGCAGACTGTCCATCCTGGCCAGGAGCATGTCACGGCTGGCGAGGACGGTTTCTCCATCGAGGCGTATCAAAACCTGCCCCTGATCCACCCAGTCCCCTTCCCGGACCAGGATCTCCTTCACGATGCCGCCGGTCAGATGCTGGACCTGTTTGCGGTACGTTTCGACAATGATTTCTCCCGGAGCGATGACGGCACCCTGAAGCTTGGCCGTGGCAGCCCATGTGCCCAGAACTCCGAAAAACAGGAATATCAGGATTAACCCCCATATGATCACCTTTTTGGATGAGCCTGGCGCGCCGGTCTTTCCTGTGGATTCAGGCTCGAGAGGTGCTATCTCTTTTGTCTGGTTGTCGGCCATAACCTTTTACTCCGATTGTGTCTGGTTGTTTTCTGATTGATATTGCGCCGCCGATAATTCGACGGCTCTGCCTGCGTCAAGCATAAGGACCCGGTCGGCCAGTTTGGCCAGCTCGCGTTTGTGCGAAATGACCACCTGGAGGGTTCCCTTTTCCTTGAGCTCCGCGAGCAGTTTGTGGAACATGTCGCGGCTGTTGTTGTCCAGGTGGGAGTCGGGCTCATCCAGAACCATCAGCCAGGGCTCGCCGTACCTGGCCCTTGCAAGGGCGATTAACTGCTGTTGTCCTCCGGAAAGTGTAACCCCCCCGGGGCCTATCGGTGTGTCGTAGCCGTGGGGCAGTTCCAGGATCATCTCGTGGGCGCCCGTTTCTTTTCCTGCGGCTACAACTTTATCGGAGTCCACCTTGCCCATCCTTGCGATGTTTTCAGCCACCGTACCGGTAAAAAGGTCGATTTCCTGTGGTACATAACCCACCTTCAGGCCCAGCATGGTTCGATCAAACCGTTCGAGGGGCGTATCATCCAGCATAACCCGGCCTTCGTCCGGTCTCCAAAGGCCGAGCATTATCCTGCCGAGGGTGGACTTCCCGGCGCCGCTGGGTCCGATAACGGCAAGAATTTCACCGGGGGCCAGGCTGAAGGAAACGTCCTGCAGCACCGGCATGGAACCTATGGAGTGGCTTACATTGTCGACCCTGAAAAGGGGAGGGGGTTCGTCAGGAACCGGTGTAAGGGTTATGGAAAGGTCGCCTGTATCCCCTTCGGTCATCAGCTGATCCAGTCGTTTGTAGGCAAGCCGGGATTCCTGCCAGCTCTTCCAGGCGTTCCCGAGCATCATCAGGGGTGCCAGCGCCCGCCCCATGAACATGGAGGCCGCCACCATGGTTCCGATCGTGGCTTCATGCTTGATGACCAGGTAGGCGCCGGTGGCCATTACTGCAAGAACGGTGCTCGACATGACCACCTTGGCCATGTTCTGGAACCCGGCCGTCCTGCCGGCCATTGTGTCCTCGTAAGTTACATCCTGGCGGTTGAAATCGCGCCAATGCCCAACCAGGGCCGGGAGCATGCCCATGGCATGAACCGCCTGGGCGTTGCGCATAACAAAACGAAGAAACTGGTCCGTCTGCAGCGATGACTGGGCGTATCTGTTTTGCATACGGGATGTTGCAAGTTCCTGGGCCACAACCAGTAAGAGCAGGAGGAACCCGCCGATGCAGGCCAGCCAGCCCAGAAGCGGATGGAAAAGAAAGATGACCGCCAGGTAAACCGGCACCCACGGGGTGTCGAAAATGGCGAATATGCCGGTGCCGCCGAGAAAGGTGCGGATGGTGTTTACATCCTTGAGCCCCTGGGTGTGTTTGGCTGATCCCGGCACGAGGGAATCTTTAATCATTCGCTCAAACACCCTGCCGGCGACATTGTTGTCATACTTGACCCCGATGCGTACCAGCAGTTTGGATCGAACGGCTTCCAGCATGCCCGAGACGATATAGGCCCCGATTACAGCTAAAGTAAGGTAAAGAAGTGTTTCCAGGCTCCGACCGGTCATGACCTTGTCGAATAAAAGCCTGAGGTACAGGATATAGGAT
>DSCZ01000324.1 GCA_011048855.1 Desulfobacteraceae bacterium
CCCTCAGAGGGGGAACAACCATGGGTATTACGTTCAGCCTGAAATAGAGGTCATCCCTGAAGGTTCCCTTTTCGATCTCTTTCTCCAGATCTTTGTTTGTAGCCGCAACCACTCTCACATCCACCCGGATGGTTTTTGCCCCGCCCACCCGTTCGAATTTCTGTTCCTGAAGAATTCTCAATGTCTTGGACTGGGCCTTCAGGCTCATATCCCCGATTTCGTCGAGAAAAATCGTGCCCTCGTGTGCCAGGTCGAACTTTCCTTTCCTCATCGTGGTGGCGCCGGTGAATGCGCCTTTTTCGTGTCCGAATAATTCGCTTTCGATAAGTTCTTCCGGGATCGCGGCGCAGTTTACTTCCACCATAGGCTTGGAACTCCGGCCGCTGAGTGCATGAATCGTATGGGCCACCAATTCCTTTCCGGTGCCGTTTTCTCCGCATATCAGAACCCAGGCTTTCGTCGGAGCCACAATACGTATCTGTTCCTTGAGCTGGGTGATCCCGTCACTGCTCCCGATTATCCGGTGACGCAGGCGCTCTTTTTCCTTCAACAACCCTATTTCCTTCTCCAGCCGGTTGTGCTCGAGCGCGTTTCCGATCGACAAAAGCAGTTTTTCAATCGAGAGCGGTTTTTCTATGTAGTCATAAGCCCCGAGCTTCGTCGCCCGCACCGCCGTTTCTATGTTCCCGTGCCCGGACATCATAACCACCGGAACATTGCCATAAGACTCCCTCAATTTCATCAGCGTTTCAATCCCGTCCATTTCAGGCATCCAGATGTCCAGGAGAACGATATCCGGGCTTTCCTCTGCGACTTTTTCAAGAGCGTCGAAACCGCTTTCGACACAGACCACCTCGAAGCCTTCATCGGAAAGGATCCCTTCGAGTGATGTCAAAATATTTTTTTCGTCGTCTGCGACCAGTATTGTCCTAGCCATCATGAATCCTGCTTTTTTATCATAGATGCTGCAAGCGCCGCGGTGCGATCGAGCGCCCCGCTCTCCCCCAATCTCAAACGCACCCTCGATAGTCCTTTGCGAACACGGGAACGGACAGAGGGCTCCTCCAGCATCGATACAATTTCAGTATAAACACGTACCGGGGTCAATTCGTGTTGAATAAGTTCAGCGAAATAACCTCCGCCGGCGACCAGGTTGGCAAGACCGATGTAGGGCGACTTTATCACCAGTCTACCCACCCGGTACGAAAGCCCGGACACCTTGTAAACGATCACCATAGGAGTTTCCATCAGCGCGGCTTCCAGTGTGGCCGTGCCGGAAGCGACCATGGCGGCGTCGCATGCGTTGAGATATTTATACAGATTTTCACGCTGTATTTCTATAGAGAGCTCGTTGGGAATGAATTTTTTTATAAATTCGACTTCCACCGTCGCTGCGAGCGGCAGAACAAACCGTGCGGATGGATAGCGCTCCACGAGCAACCGGGCAGCCCCGGTCATTGCAGGCATCATGTTTTTTATCTCTTCGGTCCTGCTTCCTGGAAGCATTCCGATCACCGGGCCTTCTGTTCCCAGGCCCAGGCTGCGCGCCGCCTCGGTGCGGTTTTCAACCGGAGGGCATATATCCAGCAGCGGATGACCTACATATGAAACCGGGACACCGCATTCTTCGTAAAAAGCACTTTCAAACGGCAGAACAACCGCCATCTCATCGACCCTTCCAGCGATCGTGCGAACCCTGCCTTTCCTCCACGCCCAGACCTGGGGGCTTATAAAATAAAGAACCGGGATGCCGGAGCGTTTGGCATACTTTGCCACATTGAGGTTGAAGTCAGGAAAATCTATCAAAACGACGAGTGAAGGCCGCCTTTCCCTGATTTCCCGTTTCACAGTCTTCAAGGCGTTTAAAATTTTCGGTATTTTCTTGATAACTTCGGTGAGACCCACCACCGCGATATCGGAGGATGAAACAAGGATATTTACACCAGCCTTACTCATACCGGGGCCTCCAACCCCGGAGAACCTGGACTCCGGCTGGATCCTCTTCAATGCCCTGACCAGGTTCGAACCGTGGAAGTCTCCCGAAGCCTCCCCCGCCACGATAAAAATCTCGCATTCAGACGGAAACAACCCCTCTGAAATCGGTCTTGAAACATCCTTTTTCAATCTCAACCTTTTTTTCAGCAAAGGGATTCAAACGAGGTGCACCCTTTGCTTATTAGGCCGATCACGGCAAGAGCGGCCTTCAACGCATCCCGTCCGTCTTCACCACTCACCACAGGCTTCGTTCCGGCTCGCACCGCGGTTATGAAAGCGTCTATCTCGTCGGCCAAGGGGTCGATTCCTGGAAATTTCATCCTATTCGAGCTGATAAAAGGCCTGTTGTCGGCATCAATATCCGGAATCTTGAGTGGTGTAACGCTTAATTCCCGCTTCAGACAGTCGGCCGACAGGTACTCGTTCGGTTGGAAGATCCTTATTTTTCTGACAGTGGTGCTGGAAACCCTGCTTGCGGTCAGATTGGCGACGGTGCCGTTTTCGAAAATCAGCCTGGCGTTGCCGATGTCCGTTTTGTCTGTAACCACGCTCATCCCTACAGCGTTGAGCTCCGCTAAGGGCGAACCGACCAAATGCAGTATGATATCGAGATCGTGGATCATCAAATCAAGAACCACATCCACGTCGGTTCCCCGGGGGGTGAATAAATGAAGCCGCCGGCATTCCATATAAACGGGATTCCTGGTCAAAGACTCCATTCTTACCACCGCCGGGTTGAAACGTTCCACATGGCCCACCTGCAGCACCAGCCCGCGGTTCCGGGCGAGGTCTATAAGCTTGTCTGCATGGGAGATATCGTAGGTTATCGGCTTTTCCATCAACACATGGACTCCGGCCTCCAGCACATCCCTCCCTACTTCGAAATGCCGCTCGGTCGGCACCGCAATGCTGACCGCATCAACGGAGCCCA
Source organism: Desulfobacteraceae bacterium (assembly GCA_011048855.1). The sequence goes on from DSCZ01000324.1 coordinate 2,927, forward strand.
GGATATCATGGTAATCCAAGTATGCACCGGTCTTATACCTGTCGGCCACCTCCCGGCCCCTCTCTGGAAGGATATCGACCACACCCACCAGGTTCACATCCGGATGGGCCGCATATTTCTGCGCGTGGTATTCTCCGAGATGACCGCCGCCTATCACGGCAACGTTCATGCTACCGCCTTTCATCAACACCCCCGGTTGCAGAGCACAACATCGTTCAGTTCTTCAGGACCTGGCTACGATGGAGATCTTCGCCGAGTCCGCGAAAGCCGTCATTTCCTCCCTGTCGAAAATGAGGGTCTTTCCTGCCTCCACGGCCAGCACAGAGGCACCGGCCTCCTTCATCGTGATCACCGTTTGAAGGCCGATGGTGGGGACATCGAACCTGAGATCCTGCTGCGGCTTGCTGGCTTTCACCACTACCGCCTTTTCGACTGCCAGCCTCCCCCCTCGCATGATCGCTTCATCTGTGCCTTCGATCGCCTCGACGGCCAGAACGGTCCTGCGTCTCACCACAACGCACTGCCCGATATCGAGCCTTCCGACCTCCTTGACGATGCGCCAGCCGAATTCAATGTCCTTCAGCTCGGTTTTGTCCGGTTTCCTTCGAGTGATAATTCCGGGCGGTGCGAGCAATTCCGGAAGCAGGAATGTGGAGCTCACGATTTCAATGCCTTCGCGTGAAAGGGCTTCGGCCACGGTGGTGAGGATATCGTCGTCATGGAACACCGCGAGGTTTCCAAGCATGCTGAGCGCTTTCAAATCCGGCATCACGCTCGAAAACATCCTTTTTTTCGTGATGGTGCCGGCCATAAGCGCCCGGCTGACCCCTCGCCGCTTCAATGAGTGAACGATCTTTCCAAACTGCCCGAGCTTTACCCATTCCAGGGTATCCGCAGAATCGGCGATCGCCTGGTCCGTCTCCCCGATATGTGCAACAGCTGCAACCCGCAGGCCCTTTGACCGGGCCGCCTCAGCCAGCATCACCGGAAATTTGCCGCCTCCTGCAATGATCCCCAATACGCCGGAGGAAATCACCTCAAAATACCCCGCTTGGAACCATTGAAAAACCCGAGCAGAAGTTCCAGTTCGGGGAACGCAGGAATCTCTTCCCTGACTCTGGCGATACCTTCGCTGAAACGCACATTGTCCCGCCATATGATTCGATACGCATTTTTCAATCCGTCGATTTTCTCCCTGCTCATCCCCATCCGACTCAACCCCTTACGGTTCACTCCGTAAAGCTTCGCACGGGGCCCGGCTGTCATCATGAACGGGGGAACATCGCGGTCGACTCCGGATTTTGCTCCCAGAAACGCAAAATCACCAATTCTGACGAACTGGTGGATGGCCACAAGTCCCCCGATGATCGCGCCGTTTCCGATATGGATATGACCGCCCAGAGTAGCGACGTTGGACATGATCACCCGGTCGCCCAGAACACAGTCATGCGCTATATGGGCATAGGCCATGATATAATTGTTGTTTCCGATGATGGTTTTTCCCTCTTCCTTGGTCGTGGCCCTGTTAACGGTTACATATTCGCGTATAATGTTGTCATCGCCTATGATCAGCTCGGTAGGCTCGCCTTTGTATGCTATGTCCTGGGGGGCGGAGCCGATGGAAGAAAAATGATAGATCCTGTTGCGCTTCCCGATTCGGGTGACGCCCTCGATCACTACATGAGCCCCCACCGTTGTATCCGGGCCGATAGAGACGCTTTCTCCAATGTGCGAGTAGGGGCCGATTTTAACACCTGGGCTTATCCGGGCACCAGGGCTTACAACCGCTGAAGGGTGTATATCCATTGAATCCTCTGTATCCTCATTATTCACTAGTGCCATCCGGTATTTCCGGATGGACACTCGTTAACAAAATCAGCCCTGCCTTCTCGGCGTCGGGATCGTTATCGGGGTCGGAGTCGAAAAACCACCAACACCTGAAAGCGAATCGTCCCCGACACAAAAGGGCTGCCATACCCACGGCGGGGTTTCCTCGATCAGCCAACGGCGGCGACCAGTTCCGCCTCCGCGGCGATTTCATCTTCCACATAGGCCTTACCGGCCATTTTCCAAACCCGGTTCCCGGTTCGCAGCGCCTCGACAACACAACGAAGCTGATCTCCGGGAACTACCGGCCTGCGAAATTTCACACGGTCAATGGACATGAAATAAACCGCGTCGGCTCCCTGCGGTTTGACGTCGGAAAGGGTGATCCTGGCAAGCACCCCCCCCGTCTGCGCCATTGATTCAACAATAAGCACACCCGGCATAATCGGCTTTCCGGGGAAATGTCCTTGAAAGAAAAATTCGGTCGCTGTGACATTCTTGATTCCCACAACCCTCTTCCCCGGCTCAAGTTCGGTGATTCGATCGACCAGCAGAAATGGAAAGCGA
>DSCZ01000553.1 GCA_011048855.1 Desulfobacteraceae bacterium
AAATCGAGCAATCTAAATATTCATTAATCGATAGATTTAAAAATTAAATAATCAATTTACAATATCAAAAAATCAGGCATGGCGCAACTGGCGTCCAAACCGAATGTTGACAGAACAATACGGTCCTGTTACTAGTCAGTTGTTTATAACAAACCGGCCGGCCACCGTTTTATCCGACCGGCTGCGGCATTTTGACCGACAACATCCTTTCCCATGCGCAATTATATTCCGCTGCACGATGCCCCGTGGCGGCCCGGTGCCGCTCCAGCCCGGCCATGGGGACGCCGCAAATAATAACAGGTAAGGCAGGTGTTGATGTACGAAGGCTGTATAATAGAATACATAGATCAGGGAAGGTTCATGTGCAGTGTGTGCCTTCAGGATAGAGGAAGTAAACTTCACCTTTTGACACGCCTGAACCGGGAGGTCAACCTACCGCCCAAACGCGCCATACTGATGTCGAAATCTTCGCTGGACCCGGCCGCCTCACGCGAAGCTCTCATGGAAAAGCTCCGGCAGGTCGACGAAGCGCGGGCTGAACTTCAAGCCAGGGTGGATCCTCGAGAACTGTGGGAATTGATCCATGACGAAAACGAAAGTTTCGACCACAGGTACCTGGCTCATCTGGTCTTCGGCGATGATATCTTGGATGACCATATTTCGGCGGTTGTCCGGGCTCTCTTTGAAGACAGGGTCTATTTCAAACTCAGGGAATCCCAGTTTCTGCCTAACTCGCCTGAAAGAGTCGAAGAGCTTGTCCGGCAGAAAGAAGAAGAGGCCAGGAAAGAATTAATCCTCAAAGAGGGGAGCCTTTGGATCAGGGAGGTTCTTAAAGGAAATCCTTTCGATCCCCCCGAATGCAAAGACGAAGTGATCGAGTTGCTCTCGGAGGCAGCCCTTCAAGGGCAGGACGCAACCAGCGCCCGATTCGCGGCCGACTTGATTTCCAGGGCCGGCCTGTCGACGCTTGACGACGCCCGAAGAATTCTCATCGATCTCGGGATCTGGGAAGAAGACGAAAACCTCGACCTTATCCGTGAAGGGATCGAATCGGAATTTTCCAGAGAAATCCTGGAGGAAGCTTCCGGCGTCGCAGCCGCGGCGATTGATATAAACGGCCGCGAAGATTTCACCGATCTCCCATGCCTCACCGTCGACGGTCCTCTCACCAGGGATTTCGACGATGCGGTGAGTGTTCAGCAGGACGGGCACGAGTTGATTGTCGGGGTTCATATTGCCGACGCTGCGTCGTTTATACCGCCTGGAAGCAGGCTCGACACAACCGCAATGGACAGAGCCTCCTCTCTTTACCTCCACAGGCGGCAGATTCCCATGCTTCCGGAAACTCTCTCGCAAAACAGCCTGAGCTTGATCGAAGGACAGGAAAGGCCTACACTCAGTCTGATTTGCAGGTTCAACGAGCAGGGTGAGCTAAAAGATTTCCGGTTCGCTCCCGGTATCATCCGGGTGCGCAGGCAGCTTGTGTACGAACAGGTCAACACTCTGATCGATCAGGATCAGGAAATCCAGCATCTTCACAGGATCGCGCAGAAGCTCCGTCGAAAACGATTCTCCGCCGGAGCACTCGACCTGACGTTGCCGGATGTGAAGATAGGATTTGACGAAAGCGGGGAACTCACGGTTACCCTCCATGACCAGGACACCCCTTCCAGGTTGATTGTCGAGGAATTTATGATTTTTTACAACCTCCTCGCCGCCCGGTGCTGCAGTGAAAACGAAATCCCGATACTCTACCGAACCCAGGCGCCGCCGTCCGAACGCATCAGTGAAGAAGCTTCGGACAGATTTTTTTATGTTTTTCAACAGCTTCGAAAACTCAGCCCGATGCAGCTCAATGTAAATCCCGGGCCTCACAGCGGCCTCGGGGTCGAAATATACACCCAATGCACCTCCCCGATCAGAAGATACCTGGACCTGGTAGTTCAGCGCCAGATGAAAGCCTGGCTGCAAGGCACCCCGCCTCCAAACAGCGCCGAAGACCTGGAAAACCTGAGGATGTCTGCTGAACTGTTGCTGCGCCGGATGGGGGTTATCAAACGAAACAGGCTGCGCTACTGGATCATTAAATATATCGCCCAGAACCAGGGGCGTATATATCCTGCCTTAGTGTTGAGCGATACAAAAACCAGGTACAGGGTTCTGCTGAAGGACCTCATGCTGGTCGCCGAGATCAAAAAACAACCCGAGCACCAGTTTCTCCCCGGGCAGCAGGCGTACGTGCGCGCAGTCAAGGCCGATCCATGGAAAAACCTGATTGAACTCGATTTCACCGGCACAGACAGCCGCTGACGGAGAAAAAAGCGTGGCACCCGCATCCATGAAACATGAAAATGGAACTGTCACTGCCGAGGCCCTTCCGTTTTCCACGGCGTTTCCTGCGTTGCTGTTGATGACCGCGCTTTTCTATGTCAATTTCATGGCCCGTATAAGCCTGGCACCGCTTCTTCCGGCAATCGAGCACGATTTAGGATTCAGCCATGGGGAGTCCGGAGCGCTGTTTCTGCTTGTCTCCGCCGGGTATTTTATCACGGTGATCTTCTCCGGGTGCATCTCTTCACGGATCAAACACAGGGGAACAATCATTTTTTCGGCTCTGTTCCTGGGGTTGATTCTCCTTGGTATCGCGCTGTCCTCTTCCCTTCTGGTCCTCCGAGCCGGTATGTTCCTGGTGGGGGCTTCTGCGGGCTTCTACCTCCCCTCCGGCATCGCCACGCTCACTTCCCTGATCAACGCCAGGGACTGGGGGAAAGCGATAGCCATCCATGAACTTGCACCTAATCTCGGTTTTGTAACCGTGCCTATTGTGTGCGAGATTCTGCTGATTCAGCTTTCATGGCGCGGTATAATCGGGCTTTTGGGAATTATCTCGATAGCCATCGGCATCGCCTTCATTTTTTTAGGCAAGGGCGGAAACTTCTACGGTCAGGCCCCGAGCCTCGCTGCATCCCGAACGCTTTTTTCAGTTCCCGCCTTCTGGATAATGGTCGCCCTGTTCGGCCTCGGGATCACCGGAAGCCTCGGCATTTTCAGCATGCTCCCGCTTTACCTGGTAGCCGAGCGCGGCATAGAACGGGAATGGGCCAACACCTTGATCGCGTTTTCAAGGCTTTCCGGCCTTTTTATGGCCTTTGTCTCAGGATGGGTGAACGACAGGTTGGGACCAAGAAAAACCCTGGTCGGGGTTATGGGATTCAGCGGATTAAGCACGCTTTGCCTGGCAGTCGTTCCTGAAAAATTGCTGGTTGTTCTGCTCTTTGTACAGCCTGCGGCGGCCGTATGCTTTTTCCCCCCGGCCTTTACAGCCCTTGCCCGCGTCGGCCCTCCGGCCACCCGTAACATTTCTGTGTCCTACACGGTTCCCCTGGGTTTCCTGTTCGGTGGAGGGCTGGCCCCTATAGCAATAGGCACCATGGGGGACATTTGGTCGTTTTCTTTGGGAATCGGCCTTTTCGGCCTGTTGATTCTCTGCGGAATTATGCTCGCGGCCAGGCTGAAACTCTCCTCTCCGGAAACAAAGCCTGAGAACCGTTAAATGCATATTCGCATAACCCGCGGAAACCAGGTTGACAGCGCTCTCCCAGGACCGGCCATGCGAAACGCTTTTGATTTGAACTCCAGCCTACATCCTGTTTTTGGTCCCTGAATTGCAACCTGTAACAACGATAACGCTTTATGCGGGACAAGCTTGATGAACGGCTTCGTGGTTTGTTGAAGACCCGAAAAGATTTTGCATCGCGCAAAGACGCGAAGGACACGAAGAAAGATTTTGCATCGCGCAAAGTCGCAAAGCCACAAAGAACAGCAAGAACAACAGGATGCGGATACTCATCGGCATAGCGCCTGCGGCGCGTGTTGGTGTTGGTGGCACCGTTGCGCGGTGGTGTAAGTGGTGAACCACCGGTGCCCTCGAAATCGAGGGTTCACCGATGAGAGAGTTGACCTTGCTTGTAGGTCGGGTTTCCATACCCGACATGTTATCGTTGTCAGCGAAGCGGTTGTCGTTCACGTAATCGAAATTTTCCATGTGAACTCTCGTAATCGTTGTCGCAATCGTCTGTTCTTAAAATAGTTCTTTTTTCCGCCGGCTAAAAGCTAATAGCTAATTTTAGGTAATAAATAACAAAGGAGATGAATTTCAATGAAAGGCTTCTTCCATCGCCTGCTCGTGATCGACGTCGGAAAAGCGACGTTTCATGTAGAAGACATCGATGAAAAGGTGCTCGCCGAAACCCTTGGAGGAAAGGGGCTTGCGACCCGTATTCTTCTCGAAAAAAATCCGCCGGGGATCGATCCTCTCTCTCCTGAAAACCATTTCATCATCGCGCTTGGTCCGGCGACAGACAGTCCCCTTTACGGCTCCTGCCGGCACGGGCTGTTTTCCAAATCCCCGCTTACGGGTTTCTACGCGGAGTCCTATTCAGGCGGAACCCTGGCGATCCCCATCAGCCGGACCGGATTCGACGCCATTGCAGTCCACGGGGCTTCCAAAACTCCCGTTTGGCTTGAAATTACCGACACGGACGTGCTTTTTCATGATGCAACCGATCTTCAGGGCACCGACACGTATTTCGCCGAAGACGAAATCCTGAAAAAAGTCAATACTGCCGGGACCGGCGCGATGGTGATCGGACCGGCCGGAGAGAATCTCGTCAAATTCGCCGTGGTCGAAAACGACCACTGGCGTTCGGCGGGCAGGACCGGGATGGGCGCGGTGCTTGGAGCGAAAAACATTAAGGGGATAGCCTTCCACGGAAACCAGCAGCGGGAATTTGCTGACCCGGAAGGAATGAAACGATACGCCCGCCGGATGCTTAAAGACCTGAAAGACCACAAGGCGACCTTGGCTTACAGAAACATGGGAACGCCGATGATGGTGGCCATGCTCAACAACGCAGGCGGTTTCCCGACCCGGTACTGGTCCAAGGGCACGATGGAAGGCTGGGAGAAGATCGGCGCCGATGCCATGAAAGAACGATTAAATCCGAACTCCAGGGCCTGTAAAACATGTTTTCTCGGCTGCGGCAAGCTGGTGGAGATTCAGGAGGGGCGTCACAAAGGGCTCAAGATTGAAGGACCCGAATATGAAACCCTCTATGCATTCGGCGGCCTTTGCCTGATCGATGAAATCGAAGAAATCGCCCACCTGAACGATACCTGCGATCGGCTCGGGCTGGATACCATCACCGCAGGAAACCTTTGCGCCTTTGCCATAGAGGCTTCGAAAAGAGGCGCAATAGACGAGAAACTCGAATACGGAGATCCGGACGCTGTGGCGGTTGTGCTCGGT
>DSCZ01000090.1 GCA_011048855.1 Desulfobacteraceae bacterium
CTTAAAGTCCTTTCCTATCTCCTTAAAAACAGAGAGCATACCTATCAGGGCCAAACGATGCGGGCGGTGGAGTTTTTCGAGACCAAAATCGAAGATGCGATGCTCTTTGGAGACATCAAGCGGGCGGTGGCCCCTGACACCGACGTGATTCTTTTTAACATAGACAGCAAAGCCGACAGCAAAACCGGCCGGGAGGCGGTGCTTGCCGTTTTCTTGAAGGTGTTGAATGAAAAGCAGGGCTATGACGGCGATCACCCTCATATCGCCCACATGGAACGCTACCTGGATCGCCAGGGAAAGCTTGAAGCCTTTCATGCGGCCTACCGGGACATCACCGGCACCGAGTGGATCGATGAGAGGGATGCTTATCAGTTCAATCGAGACCAGGTGATAGAGGCGTTTCAGCGTACCCTCGGTCAAAGCCGGGAATCGGCTGAAAAATGGATCGACAATGCGGAGGGAAATTTTTCTCTCACGGTGGAAAACTTTGCGAGCTGGGTCAAAGAGTTCCTCGACTCCAGAGGGCCTCAACACCGCCTGGTATTTCTGGTGGATGAAATTGGACAGTTCATTGGAACCGACGGCCACCTCATGCTCAATCTTCAAACCGTCGTTGAAGACCTGGGCACTCTGTGCGAAGGCCGTGCATGGGTCATCGTCACGGCCCAGGAAGAAATCGACAAGATCATAGGAGAGCTTCGAAGCGCAGCGAAAAACGATTTCTCGAAAATTCAGGGCCGTTTTCAAATGCGCCTTTCCCTTTCAAGTGCCAACGCCGACGAGGTGATTCAAAAGCGTTTGCTTGAGAAGGACGAACCGGTGGTAGCTGACCTCAAGGCCCTTTTCTCCGAAAAAGGCGACATACTTCGTCATCAACTGAGCTTTCGTGAGTGCGGAATGACCCTGAGGGCTTATGCCGATGCCGAAGATTTCGTGAAAAACTACCCTTTCGCCCCGTATCAGTTCAGATTGCTTCAAAAAATATTCGAGGTCATCAGGCGTGTTGGAGCCACCGGGCTTCACCTTGCCCGGGGTGAGCGCTCCCTGCTCGATGCCTTTCAAACCGCCGGCAGAAATGCGGCGTTGAAAGAGGTTGGCGCGTTTGTGCCTCTCTATGAGTTCTACCCATCCATTGAAAGCTTCCTCGACACAACGGTCAAACGGACCATCGAACAGGCCACGGATAACCCCAGTCTGGAACCGTTTGACATCAAACTGCTGCAGGTTCTTTTCCTGATCCGCTACGTAGAGGAAATGAAAGGAAATGTGGATAACCTGGTGACCCTGTGCCTTGATGAAATCGATGCAGACCGTCTGGCCCTTCGTCACCGCATCGAGGCAAGCCTCCAGCGGCTCGAAAAGGAGACGTTGATCAACCGCAGCGGCGACAACTACTTTTTCCTGACAAATGAGGAGAGAGATGTCAGCCGGGAGATCAAAAATGTGGAATTGAGCAGTCCTGAAGAAGCCAAAATCCTGGGCGAACTCCTGTTCGAAGATGTGCTTAAAGGGCAGGTGAAACATCGTTATTCCAAAAACAAAATGGATTTCGTCTTCAACCGGATATGCGATATGCACCCGATCGGAAGGCGGGTGGAAAATGGGTTGACCGTTTCGGTGATCACCCCTCTTGCCGATGAATACCCAATGTACGGGGAGCAGAAATGCGTGCTTGAAAGCAAGAACGACGGGGGCCAAATCATCATCCGCCTCAAGGACGACAAAAACCTGGGAGAGGAACTTCGAATCCATGCACAGACCGAAAAATATCTGAGGATCAAAAACGACAGCAGCCTGCCGGACTCCACGAAGCGGATTTTGCGCGAAAATGCCGATGACAACCGTGAAAGACGCCAACGGTTGAACCTCATGCTCGGAGAAATGCTGACGGAGGCAGATTATTTCGCGGACGGCCAGGGCATTCAGATCAAGGCATCAACACCCGCCGCGTGTCTGTCCGATGCGCTGGAGTATCTCATCACCAATTCCTTTTCAAAGATGGGATATCTGAAACACCTGTCGCAGGATCCCTTAAAGGAAATCCAGGCTGTGCTCCGGACCAACGACGTCACCCAGCTCACCCTGGCACTCACCATGGAAGAGAACAACCCGCAGGCCCTCGAAGAGCTGCGGAACTATGTTGAACTCTGCGACATAAAACATCATCAGATCGTCATTCACGATATGATCGAAAAACGGTTCAACGCCCGCCCCTACGGCTGGCCGGACATGGAAGTGATCCTTCTGGTGGCGCGTCTTCTTGCGATCGGTGAGATCAGCCTGAAACTCGAAAACGAAACCCTCCCGCTTAATAAAGTCTACGAACCCATCAAGACCCCCGCGAAATGGCGAAAACTCACCATCCACAAGCGAAAGACCTCCGATCCCATGGCGCTCCAGAAAGCGCGCCAGCTTGGGCAGGATGTCTTCTCCACCATGGGGCCGGACAATGAAGACGCCCTGTGCGCATTCTTGAGGGAAAGGCTCAGAATATGGGAAGAAGCTCTGCTCCGGTTCAAACCGCTCGCGGACACCGGCGATTACCCGGGGAAAAAAGAGATCGATGAAGCTCTTGGCCTGATCAAACCCCTTCTTTCCCTGGGGGAGAGTTACAGGTTTATTGAGCGCTTCAATCAGCAAAAGGACGACCTGCTGGATCTTTCAGATGAATACCATAACCTGGAACAGTTTTATGAAAATCAAAGGCCGACCTGGGAAAAGCTCCGCGCCGCGCACCAGAAATTCACGTTGAACCATCTTGAGCTGGACCGGGATATGAATGCTTCTGCCGCGCTCAAACGAATGGAGGAGATTCTCACGGCTCCCGCGCCCTATGGAATGCTTTATGAGGCCGAAGGGTTAATTCGGACCGTCGGAGAGGTCAACGAAGCGTTGATCCAGAAAGGGCGGGAAAAGGTCGCGGTGAAAATACCGGCCCTCATCGAAGAAATCAAAACGGAGCTTGATGCGGTTTCTGCGGACGACGATTTGCACGCCGAATGCCTGAATGCGCTTCAGAAGCTGCACGATCAGGCGCTCAAGCAGGAAAGCATCGCCCACCTGAACCAGGCCGAGCAGGAGGCTCAAAAGGCGTTTGATTGGGCGATGGAAAAAATCGAGAAATTCGTCTCCAAACCTCCTGTGAAGCCCGCTACTGCCGGTGAAGGACCTGCAGTCAAACCACCGGTGGCCATCAAACCCCGTTGCATCGTCAACGCTGCCGAACTTGCAGGCCCAAATTATTTGGAAACATCGGATGATATTGATAAATTTCTGAGAGATCTACGGGAGAAGTTAGAAGACGCAATCAAAACAGGAAAGAGAGTTCAGATAAGATAAGGAAGGAAACCACGGATAACACGGATGACACGAATAGAGATTGCTTGGTCGCTCACCCACCTTAAATCCACCATCTAATTTTTCGATGAGCCATATCAAAGGTGGATTTAGTGGGATCCCCCTGGCGACCAGGAAGGCGCCAGATGCTAGGCGCCGAGGAGCGACGACTGAGGCGTATGAGTAATACGCCGCAGAGAGGAGCAAGCGAAGGAACACCCCAGATGGCATCTTGATGGTGGATCAGGGCCACATCCCTGAGTTGCACGTTTGAGGATGATCGGCTATCATTAAAACCATGCAATAAATCTTTTTGAGGAACATGATTATGGGTGCTTTAATACCACTCGATGAAATGACAATCGAAGAAAAACTCGCAGCGATGGAACGGTTATGGGACGATCTCTGTCGAAACGCTGAATCTGTGCCATCACCCGAATGGCATCAAGACGTTCTATCCGCAAGAGAAAATCGGGTGCGGGAAGGAAAAGCCGTATTTTCATCCTTCGATAACGTCAAGGCCAGGATCAGGAAATCGACAGAATGAAAATAGATATCCTTGACGAAGCCGAAGAAGACCTCATAAAAGGCTTTCAATTTTACGAACGCCAGTCGGCAGGTCTGGGACGTTACTTTCTGGATAGCATTTTTTCGGATATTGAATCCCTCAAATCTTATGCCGGAATTCACCCTTTGCACTTTGGTTATCACAGGTTTCTTGCCAAGCATTTTCCTTTCGCTGTTTATTACCGAGTCGTGGCTTCGAACGTTCATATTTATGCCGTACTCGATTGCCGGCGCAATCCGGCCTGGATCCGAAATCGACTTTCATAATCGTTGCATCAATTATTCAAAGAAAATCCATTTTTTAATTTTTTATAATTCGTGGAATTCTCGATACCCGTGGTCAAAAAAATGAACCGAAACATCCTCAAAAACTATGCACCCAAGGCCCGGCGAGATTTCATCAAAGCGGTTACGGAACGCGCCGCCTACTACGGGCTTACCAAGAAAAAGATTGAGCCCATCATCGAGCAAGGAGAGGTGGCCGTTATTGCAGGCAAGCCTTTTCCCCTGGCTGTGGCTGAAAAACGCAAGCGTCTGGAGAGAAGAATCGCCCGGGAGGGCTTCGAGCAGGTGATGGAAGCCATGGCCTATACATGGTTCAATCGGTTCGTGGCGATACGGTTCATGGAGATTCATGGATATCTGGGTCATGGGTACAGGGTTCTTTCAACCACGAATAGTACGAATGACTCGAATACAGCCGAAAAATTTCCAGATGGTTCAAAAAGCACATGGCTTCCGGATATCGTCAGATACGCCGAGCATGTGGACCTTCCCGATGTGGCCCGGGAAAACGTCATCGAGCTGAAATTGGCTGGAAACCGGGATGAAGAGCTTTACCGAAAGCTCCTGGTGGCCCAGTGTAATGCGCTCAACAAGGCCATGCCGTTTTTGTTCGAGGAAGTGGACCACGAAACCGAACTGCTCCTGCCCGAAAACCTCCTTCACTCAGATTCGCTGATCCGAAAACTGGTCAGAGAGATCCCTGAGGAAGAATGGCAGGAAGTTGAAATCATCGGTTGGCTCTACCAGTTTTATATCTCGGAGAAGAAGGCCCAGGTTATCGGCAAGGTGGTCAAAAGCGAGGATATTCCGGCCGCCACCCAGCTTTTTACGCCCAACTGGATCGTCAAATACATGGTCCAGAACACCCTCGGAGGTAAGTGGCTCGCCACCTACCCCAACTCCCCGCTCAAAGGGAAGATGGAATATTACATCGAGCCGGCCGAGCAGGCCCCCGAGGTGGAAGAGAAGCTAAAAGCCGTTACACCCCAAAGCCTCGATCCGGAGAAATTGACGCTCCTCGATCCTGCCTGCGGGTCCGGGCATATTCTTGTCGAAGCCTATGACCTTCTGAAAAACATCTACCAGGAACGGGGATACCGAACCAGGGACATTCCACGCC